>CAVGEJ010000027.1:0-22294 GCA_963628215.1 Eubacterium sp. CAG:180 | reverse complement strand
GTACATATATATCTATTCTACCATAGGAGGCTCTTTTTTTCAATTGTCCGTTTTTTACGGACTTGTGCAAACTCCGATGGAAACGGGGATTTTTTATGCCCTCCCAACCATCCGCAAATAGTCGTCGTAGGACAACAGCACCCGCAGGGCGGCGAGAAAAGCATTCGGGGTCATGCCTGCGGGCAGTCCCAAGCGCTCTGCGAAGGCATCCCGCCGCGCGGCGCTGTCGGGGCATCCCGTCAGACCGTCCTCAAACAGATCCGCCTTGCAAAGCGGATTTTCTGCGGCGCGCAGAACCGCCGCCTCGTCCGCATAGGGCGCAAGCAGATCGTACAGCAGGGATTGCTCCATCCCCTCCACGCCGAGCGTTCCCTCTGCGGAGGGGTGTTCTTTGCGCCGCTCCGTTCCCGCAATCTTCGGGATATACAGCTGAATCAGCCGCCCCGCGGGCAGGCAGGAGGTCAGGTGTGAGCGGATCAGCTTTCCCGCGCCGTCGCTGTCCGTCAGCAGGATCAGCGGCGTTTTTTGCGCCAGTGCGCGGAAGAGTTGCGTTTTCTCCCGCGCATTGAATACGCCGAAGCCGTCGGTTGTGAGAATCTGCCCCTCCATCACGCATTCCAGACGCAATTTGTCATACTTCCCTTCCACGATTACGGGAAAAGGGATTTTCAGCCGATCGCGGGTCATTTATTTCACCAACCCGAAGTACAGAAGCACCAGTGCGCCGAGCGCGATGCGGTAGTAGCCGAACGCCGAGAAGCTGTGGCGCTTGACAAAATCCATCAGGAATCGGATAACCACCATCGACACGGCAAACGACACCACGCAACCGATGGCAAGCACGCCCCACGCCACGGCGGGCAGGCTCGCGCCGCTCTCCGAGAGGTAGGAGGCAAAGCCCAGAACCTTTACGCCGCTCGCCCCCACCATGACGGGAATCGCCATGAAGAAGGAGAACTCTGCGGCGGCGGTGCGGGACAGTCCCAGAAGCATTGCGCCGAGAATGGTAGAACCGGAGCGCGACGTGCCCGGGATAATCGAGAGCATCTGGAACAGTCCGATGAGCAGCGCTGTCCGGCAGTCCAGTTCCGCCGTGCTGTGAATCCGCTCGGAATCCGGCTTTTTCAGCTTTTCGATCAGAATGAACGCCACGCCGTAAACGATCAGCGCGATTGCAACGACAACCGCGTTATACAGCCAACCGTCGATGCTCTTTCCGCTGACCTTTTCGAGGATTTTATCCCCGATCACGCCGACAAGCCCCGCAGGAACGCAACCGATGACCACCTTGAGCCAGAGCGACCATGTCTGCTTCTTCTCAATTGAAGTCTTGCGGCTTCCGAACGGCCACAGACGGTTCCAGAAGAGGATCACCACCGCAAGGATTGCGCCAAGCTGAATGACCACCTCAAACATTTGCCAGAATTCCGCCGCCAACTCCGCGTTGTCGGTAAACCGGAACGGCAACCACTCGTTCAGCAGAATCAGATGCCCGGTGGAACTGATGGGCAACCACTCGGTAATCCCTTCCACGATGCCGTAAAGCAGGGCTTTCAGAAATTCGAAAATCATGTCCGGTTTCTGTCTCCTTTCAGTCGATCCTTGGCGCGCACTTCAAGTCCGCGCCCCTCGGCGGCGCGCAGAATATCGCCCGTCCGGACTTGGAACGGAACGCGACACCAATAGATCATGGACGGATGCGGCGTGGATTCCAACCGCTCCCCTTCCGCTCCGTACAACTCCCGCACCGGGAACGCGCGCCCGACCTCCCCCGGGGAGATCAGCTCCGCGCCCTCGCCGACCGACAGCTTGTTGCGCTGAATGAAGCGGTAAAGTCTGCCGTCCGCCGTTTCTGCGGGGATGCCCGCCGCGACAAGGGCGGCAAGTTCTTCTTCATGATATTCGGTGGCGGTGGAGAAATATGCCTTTTCGCGGATATACCCGCAGGTGGAAACCAGTGCGGGGTCTTCCATCGGCTTGGAGAAGAAGAACCCCGTTCCGTATTCGCGGTGCGACACGCTCTCGAGTTCCTCCAACCAACGCGGGTCAAAGCGGTAACCCGTCGGATTCGCGCAATATGCGTCGATTGCCATGCGGTAGGCGTTTGTGACCACCGCCGTGTAGTAGGCGCTCTTCATTCTGCCCTCGATCTTGAGGGAGGCAATGCCGCTCTCGCACAGCTCGGGAATGTGCTCGATCATGCACAGATCCTTGGACGACATGATGAAAGTTCCGAGGTTGGTCTCTTCAATCGGGATGCGGCTGTCGGGGCGCTTTTCCTCAATCAGCGTATAGTTCCAACGGCAGGGCTGCGTGCATGTTCCGCGGTTGCCGTCCCGCCCGTTGAGCGCGTTTGCAAGCAGACACCGCCCGCTGTAGGACACGCACATCGAGCCGTGAATGAAAACTTCCAACTCAATTGCGGAATCCAGATGTTCACGGATGGCGCGGATTTCGTTCAGGGTCAGTTCCCGCGCCAACACCACGCGTTTTGCCCCCAATGCGGCATAGGCGCGCGCGGCGGCGGAACTGACGATGCTTGCCTGCGTGGAGATGTGAATTTCCATATCGGGCAGAATCTCCCGCACCGTTGCAATCGTGCCGAGATCCGCAACGATCATCGCGTCAATCGCGCATCCGCGCAGAGATGTCAGATACTCGCGCAGGGCGGGATATTCGTCCTCATGCGGCATGGTATTGACCGTGAGGTAAACCTTCTTCCCTCTCGCGTGCGCGGCGTCGACGGCGGCGTACAGTTCCTCCACCGAAAAATTGTCGGCGGCGGAGCGCATCCCGAAGGCGCACCCCGCCAGATAGACCGCGTCCGCGCCGTATTCCAGCGCGGCGGTCATTTTTTCATAGTTGCCCGCAGGGGACAACAGTTCGGGCTTGTTCATCTCCGCTTACGGGGTCAGGCGGTTCGGTCCGCGGAACAGGAATTCCGCTTCTTTGATCGACAGCCCGAGGAAGAGCATGGTCAGACGATCCACGCCGAGTCCGAAGCCTCCGTGCGGCGGGCAGCCGTAGCGGAAGAACTGAAGGTAGAACTCCACGTCCTTTGCCAGTCCCTTTTCGTCCGCCTGCTTCTTCAGCACTTCATAGCGATGCTCGCGGACAGCGCCCGTGGTGATTTCGCACCCGCGCCAGATCAGGTCGTAACCCATCGGAACGCCTCTCTCGTCGCGCATATGGTAGAAGGCGCGCTCCTTTGCGTCGTAGTCGGTGACAAACAGGAATTCGCTCCCGTATTTCTCCATCGAGAACTTCGCGCAGAGGTGCTCCGCGTCGGTGGTCAGGTCGCCCTTTGCTTCGTCCGAGACCTTGTAGCCGTAGCGCGCTTCCAACTCGTCGTAGAGATCCTTCAGTTTGATGCGCGGGAACGGCATGGTGGGAACGATGACCTCCTTGCCGAACAGGCGCTTGATATCCTCGCCGCAGGCTTCCGCAACTTTGCCGAAGGCATAGGTCAGAAGTTCCTCCTCCATGTGCATGACCTCCTCCACAGAGTACACATAGCTGAACTCCAGATCGAAGCCCGTGAATTCGGTTGCATGCTTGTTGGTATAGGACTTTTCGGCGCGGAACACAGGACCTGTTTCAAAGATGCGATCCAGTCCCGCCGCCATTGCCATCTGCTTATAGAACTGCGGCGACTGCGCAAGGTACGCCTTGGTGTCGAAGTACTTGACCTCGAACACCTCAGACCCTGATTCGCTCGCGGCGGCGATCAGCTTCGGCGTGTGGATTTCCACAAAGTGACGGTCCAGAAGGAATTCCCGCATTGCGCCCGTGAGAACCGTCTGCATCTTCAGCATCAGCTGATTGCCCTCGCGGCGCAGGTCGATCCAACGGTAATCCATACGCGAATCGATCTCGGAATCGTCCTTGATCGGGAGCGCGTCGGCAATCGACTCGATTTCCAGTTTCTCGGGCAGCATCTCCATGCCGCCCATCTTGACGTATTCGTTGGCAACCACAGGTCCTTCGACCGAAACGACCGAATGAATGGTCAATTGGTCGACCAGCGCCGCCAGTTCGGGGTTCTTCTCCTTCTCGAGCGTGACCTGCAGTTTGCCGCTGATGTCGCGGATGACGAGGAACGCCATGGTCCGCTTGTTGCGCAGGTTTTCAACGAAGCCCGAGATGCGGTAGTTCGCGCCCGGGGTGATATCCGAAATATAGGTTCTGTTCATGATGTATACCCTCTTTCTCTCATTCTTTCACATACGCGGTGGGGTTCGGGTTCTCACCGATGACGTTGGCGTCGCTGTCGAACAGCGGAATTTTTCCGAGGTGAATCAGGTTCGGGAACTTCTCGTCCGCGTCGCCCTCAACCAGAATGGTTGCCTCGCCGCAGATGATACCGCCCGCCTCTTTGACCAGCGTTTCCAGAGCGTGGAGCGATTCGCCCGTGGACACCACGTCGTCCACGATCAGAATGCGTTTGCCCCGCATCAGTTCCGCGTCGGTCACGTCCAGATACAGATGCTGTGCCTGCGAAGTGGTGATGGACTTGACCTCCACGCCGAACACACCCGTCATGTAAAGCTTGGGCGCTTTGCGCGCGAGCACATAGCGGCGGTTGCCATCCAGACGCGCCATTTCATGCACGAGCGGAATGCCCTTTGCCTCGGCGCTGATGGCGTAATCGTATTCGGGCACGCGCGCGTTCAGTTCCGCGGCGCAGGCGGTGGTCAGTTCGGGATCGCCGAAAATGACGAAGCCCGCAATCTGCAGCTTGTCGTTCAGCGGGCAGATCGGCAGATCACGCTCCAGACCCGCAACGGTCATATGATAGTATTTTTGTTTTTTCTCCATGATTTCTGTCCTTTCCTTCCGAATCTTTCAGAATTCGATGCGGATGCGCTGTACATAAGCGCCCGCGATGGCTTCCTCTACAAGGGCTTCAAAATCCAGTCGGTTCTGCTGTTCCAGAACCTTGTCCAGTTCGGGGCGGGTTTTCGGGTGCTTCGGCGTAAAGACCGTGCAACAGTCCTCATACGGCTGAATCGAGGTCTCAAACGTTCCGATCTTCCGCGCCACGCGGATGATCTCCTCTTTGTCCAACCCGATGCACGGGCGGAACACCGGCAGCGTGGTTGCGGGGTCGGTTACCCCGAGCGCCTGCATGGTCTGCGACGCGACCTGCCCGAGGCTCTCCCCCGTGACCAGTCCCCCGCAACCGAGGCTGTGCGCCAGACGGTCGGCAATCGTCATCATATACCGCCGCAGAACCAGTGTGAAGTAATCCTCTTCGCAGTTCTTGACCAGCAGTTCCTGAATGTGCGTCAGCGACACGACGTGCAGGTTGATGCTCCCCGTATACTGTGCCATGATGCGCGCCAGTTCGAACACCTTTTCCCGCGCGCGTTCGCTTGTGTACGGGAAGGACTCGAAGTGAACCGCCTCGATCTCCACGCCGCGCTTGGCAATCATGTAGCCCGCCACGGGGGAATCGATTCCGCCCGAGAGCAGAAGCATGGCTTTGCCGTTCGTTCCCACGGGCAGTCCGCCCGCCGCGGGAAGCTGTCCCGCATGGATATAAGCGCCGAACTCGCGGATCTCCACGTGAACCGTAATCTCGGGATTGTGAACATCCACTTTGATGCGCGGAACGACCGACAGGATTTCTCCGCCGATCTCCCGTCCGATCTCCATGGAATCCAACGGAAACCGCTTGTCCGAGCGCTTTGCCGCCACCTTGAAACTTTTTTTGCCCTCCAGAAACTGCGGCACATAGGAGCGCACCGTTTCGCGGATGGCGTCCATATTCTTTTCGCAGACCGCGCAGCGGCTGATGCCGACAATGCCGAACACCTTCATTGCGGTTTCGAACATGCCGTCAAGATCCGCCGCGTCGTCCTGCGGCTCGATGACAATGGTGCTCTGCGAGCGCGTAATCAGGAACTTCCCGTAATGCTTCGCGCGGAAGCGCAGGGTCTTGCAGAGCATATCCTCAAAATATTTCCGGTTCGCGCCCTTGAGGACGATCTCCCCGTACTTGCACAGCAGAATTTCTCTCATGTCAGTCCTCCGCGTCCGGCTCTTCATCCGCGCCGTTGTCATCCTCCACGGGCGTACCGTTGCGGTAAGCGTTCAGAACCGCCGCCGCGTCGTCGTACTTTTCCTCGGGCACGGAAATGTCCGTTCCGTACATCGAGTAGCCCGCAATCACGCGCACCACGCCGCCGCTTCCGCGATCCTTGGTGAGATACGGGATGCCCTCGTCCTCCAGAATGCCGCAGACGATCGCCATCTCCGCGTCGTCATGCACCGTGGTGAGCAATTTCATGCCCTCGTCCGTGCAGGCGTGATCCAGACCGAAAATCGAATCCATCTTTCTTCCTCCTCAGTCCTCGTAATAGTGCGGGAAGAGCGCCTCCCAGACCTTCATGCACCCGATGGTATCGGCAATGGAGGTATGCGCCACGCCGTCCCATGCAATGCCGAGGCATTGCATCGCGTCGCTCAGCGACGTGTGCGACAGTTCGGGGTGATGCTCCTGCATGAAGCGGCTGTACTCGGTTGCGGCGCAACGGACTTTTTTATGAAGCGCGGCGCGCTCCGCCTCGGTATCGTAAATCTTTTTGATATGGCTGAAATCGGTTGACACACCATAGGCAATGAGGTTGTCCGCGTTTGCGAAAATCTCCTTGATCTGCGGGGTCAGTTCGGCGAGCGTTGGGGAATCGGCAACCATCTCAGGGGTAATGCCGTGAATCTTCTCGGTCTTTTTCCATTTCCTGTTATGTACGGGGCGGACGTAGGTGTCCATGATGACCTTCCCCGTTGCGTCCAGAATCGAGATGGAAATGATTTCGTCGTGATCGTAAACGCCCGTCAGTTCCAGATCGAAGAACAGAACCCGCTCGCGCTTCATGTGGTAGTAAGCGGCTCTGTGCGCGTCCCCCTCTTTGCGCCGCGCGGCAAGGTCGCGCTCGAAGCAGGCTTTGCACAGCTTGCGCATATAGCGGACGTCCTTTCCGCACTCCACGCAAAGCCGCGGTTGGCGGATTGCCTCCTTTTTGGAGAACAGATAAACGATCTTCCCCTCTTTGCGCCGTGCGTAGGCAACCGGCTCGGCGGTGATATCGTAGTGCATCTGGGAGAGGCGTTCGGCGGTATAGTAGCCGAGCGCAGCCGCCCGTTTGATATTCAGTCTGCCGATCTCCTTGCCGGATTCCAGTGTGATCGGGTCGGTCAGCGGGAGTTTGCGCGGGCTGTACCAACTTTCGGGCGGGGCTTCCGAGACGCGCATGGGGTCATAGTAATAAACCGAAGTTCCGTCCGGCAGTTCGGAATAAGCGACAGGGTGGCCTTTCGGCATCAGGTGCATCCGGTCGAGCGTTTCCTGCGACAGGTATTTCCGCGCTTCCGCCTGATCGGGGCTGAGACGGGGAATTCCCTCGCCGGAACGGGTTTTGAACACTTCTTTCAATGGGGTAACCGTACCTTTCTTATAACTTCGGCGTCTGGAATCGGACAGATTCCCGACGTCCAAAAAGAACATACCATAAAATTATATCACATTTTTCCCCGCAATGCAAGACCCCTGTGACGATTCCCTGCCGCTTTCCGCTTCTTTTTTCAGTCTTTTTCTCCTTTTTTAGATAAAGAACTGATTTCATTCTTATTTTCTGAGCGTTTCGCCTTCATTTCGCGCAGGATTGCAAGCGCGCGATCCAGTCCCCCGACCTCGTCGATGATGCCGCACGCAACCGCTTCCTCCGCCTCCAGAATCGTTCCGCAATCGGTTGCCATCTGGTCGGGGCGCATCATCAGTTCGTTGATCTTTTCCGCCTTTGCCCGCGAGTGCGCGCAAATAAAACGGACGATGCGATCCTGCATTTCCCGCATATAACGGAAGGACTGCTCCACCCCGATAATCATGCCGTTGACCCGCACGGGATGCAGGGTCATGGTGGCGCTCGGCACGATCAGCGAGCGCTTTGCCGCCGCCGCGAGCGGGACGCCGATGGAATGGCTGCCGCCCAGTACCAGTGACACACTGGGTTTTGTCATGGAAGCGATGATCTCCGCAATGGCAAGTCCCGCCTCCACATCTCCGCCCATGGTGTTGAGCATGACCAGAAGCCCGTCGATTTCGTCGTCCTCTTCGATGGAAACAAGGAGCGGGATGAGATGCTCGTATTTCGTCGCCTTCTGCCCGTCTGGCAGCAGGTAGTGCCCCTCCACCTGACCGATGACCGAGATGCACTGAAAATGCTCCCGTCGGTTCTCCGCAACCGCCGTTCCGTACCCGCGGATATCCGAGAGCGCCGCGTGAGTCCGCTCCTGCGCCGTTTCTTCCCGTTCCGGCTCTTTTTCGCTTCTTTTTTCCGTTTCTTCCATCTTTTCCTCCGCTTTTTCCGACTCTTTTATTATTATGAACAGAAAAAAGTTTGCTTATGTAAGCGAGATTATGAAAAAAAGGTCTTTACATTCGGGTCGAAAAATGGTATAATAAATGTGTATGGGCTTTATGCCCGTGATTTCCTCTGTGTTCATAAAAACGTAAACAAGGAAGGTTTAAAAGATGGAAAACAAGGTTTTGGTTGAAACCTCCGCGCGCCATATCCACCTGACCGCCGAAGCGGTTGAGGTGCTTTACGGCAAGGGCGCGGAACTGACCGTCAGAAAACCGCTGAGCCAGCCCGGGCAGTTTGCCGCAGGAAACGACAAGATTACGCTTGTCGGTCCGAAGGGAACGCTTGCTGTCAGCGTGTTGGGTCCGTGCAGAAGTGCGAATCAGGTCGAGTTGTCCTACACCGACATGCGGGCGCTTGGTCTGCGTGACGTACCGGTAAGAGAGAGCGGCGACCTTGCGGGAACGCCCGGCTTGAAAATGGTCGGTCCTGCGGGCGAGATCGAGTTGACCGAAGGCGTTATCATCGCAAAGCGGCACATTCATTTCAGCCCCGCCGACGCGGAGGCGTTCGGTGTGAAGGATAAGCAGGTTGTCAGCGTGAAGATGCTGACCGACCGCCCCGTGATCTTTGAGGACGTGGTTTGCCGCGTCAGCCCGAGCTACGCGCTTGCAATGCACATCGACACCGATGAGTGCAACGCCGCCGCCGCGTTCGGAACGGTTTACGGCGAAGTCATCCTCTGATTTTCCGCTATCAATAAAAAGGAGATAAAACAATGAGCAACGTCAGTGAATGCCCTTACGCAATGAGTGCAGAAGTTCAGCACCAGTGCAAGGTCACAAAGGGCTGTGACCACGGTCCGGCTCCCCTGCCCGAAGAAGGCAAGTGGATTCAGGCAAAACAGATCACCGATATTTCGGGTTACACCCACGGTGTGGGTTGGTGCGCACCGCAGCAGGGCGCTTGCAAACTCTCGCTGAACATCAAGAACGGCGTGATTGAAGAGGCGCTTGTGGAAACCGTCGGCTGCTCGGGTATGACCCACTCTGCGGCTATGGCGGCGGAAATCCTGCCCGGCAAGACCATTCTGGAAGCGCTGAACACCGACCTTGTGTGCGACGCAATCAACACCGCAATGCGCGAGCTGTTCCTGCAGATCGTTTACGGCAGAAGCCAGTCGGCGTTCTCCGAGGGCGGTCTGGTCATCGGCGCGGGCATGGAGGATCTCGGCAAGGGCGCGCGCTCCATGGTGGGCACGATGTACGGCACGCGGGAAAAGGGCGTCCGTTACCTCGAAATGACCGAGGGCTACTGCACGCGGATGGCGCTGGACGCGAACAACGAAGTCATCGGCTATGAGTTCGTGTCGCTTGGCAAAATGACCGACTTCATCAAGAAGGGCATGGAGCCGAACGAAGCCTACAAGAAGGCGATGGGTCACTACGGTCGTTTCAATCCCGAGGACGGTGCTGTGAAGTACATCGATCCCCGCAAGGACTAAGGAGGTAGAACCAAATGGCACAGTTTGAAGGATATGAGAGACGCGAGGCAAAGATTCTCGGCGTTCTGAAGGAATACGGCATTTCGTCCATCGACGAATGCAAGGACATCTGCGACAAGAATGGCGTTGACGCTTACACCATCGTACAGGAGACTCAGCCGATCTGCTTTGAAAACGCAAAGTGGGCTTACACGGTCGGCGCGGCAATCGCCATCAAAGAGGCGGAGCGCACGGGCGACAAGAGCGCGGCTACGGCGGCGGCTAACATCGGTATCGGTCTGCAGAGTTTCTGCATCCCCGGCTCGGTCGCGGAGAACCGCAAGGTCGGTCTGGGACACGGCAACCTCGGCAAGATGCTTCTCTCCGAGGAGACCGAGTGCTTCTGCTTCCTCGCGGGACACGAGTCCTTTGCGGCGGCAGAGGGCGCGATCAAGATTGCGCTGAACGCGAACAAGGTGCGCAAGAAGCCCCTGCGCGTGATTCTGAACGGTCTGGGCAAGGACGCGGCTTACATCATCTCCCGCATCAACGGCTTCACCTACTGCAAGACCGAGTTCGATCCCTACACCGAGACGGTCAAGGTCGTGGAGACCAAGGCATTCTCGAACGGTCCTCGCGCGGCGGTCAAGTGCTACGGTGCGGACAACGTTCCCGAGGGCGTTGCAATCATGAAGTTGGAGAACGTCGGCGTTTCGATTACCGGTAACTCCACCAACCCCACCAGATTCCAGCATCCCGTTGCGGGCACGTACAAGAAGTGGTGCATTGAGAACGGCGTGAAGTACTTCTCCGTCGCATCGGGCGGAGGAACGGGTCGTACCCTGCACCCCGACAACATGGCTGCAGGTCCTTCTTCCTACGGTATGACCGACACGATGGGCAGAATGCATTCCGACGCGCAGTTCGCAGGTTCTTCCTCCGTTCCCGCGCACGTCGAAATGATGGGTCTGATCGGCGCAGGCAACAACCCGATGGTCGGCATGACCGTCGCTGTCGCCGTTGCGATTGAAGAAGCATTCAAGAAATAAAAAAGATCGCGGGACTTTGCCCCGCACCCCACTTAGGGGCTTCTTGAAGAGAAGCAACGCTTTGCTATTGACGGTTGCTTTTGCAATCGTCACCCTAAGAACCGCAAGAACTTTCACCCCCAAGGGCGGAGATTGTCGATAGCGAGTGGAATTTCCATTCATCCCGGACAATCTCCGCCCTTGGGGGTGAAAGCTTTTGGGATTCTCAAGGACTTTTCTCGAAAAGTCCTTGAGCGGAGTGTGAGGCAGAGCCTCACGACCTTTTTTATTTTTCGATTGCCTCCAGCGCGCGGCGGTAGCGGGTGGCGTCGGAGGGGGTCACGCCGAACATCGGGAGCGTGAGGAGAAAGTGACCGTTTTGGAGGAGGAATTCGCGGTTTTCGCCTGTTACCATCGACCACGCGCGCGGGAGAAGGTCGCGCAGACAGGACGACGCGAGCGGATCGGAAAGAATATCGAGATTCGGCGTGTCGAGCGAGAACGGGTGACAGAGATGACGGGGCGCGGGAATGTCGCGGTGGTGCGTGCCGTGCGGGAGAATCTCCACGGTTTCGTCGGGCAAGCGGAGACACGCCGTACAGCCTGCGGGAATTGTCGCGTCCAACAGAAACCGCCCGCCGTCGGTCAATTCCCACGCAACCGCATAGAGCCCCGCGACCGAGGCATAGGAAAACGCGATTTTTTTGAGACGGTAGTCGGGATGCGGCGCGATTTGCGCGGAGCGCCACCCTGCCGAAGTCGGGCGCAGACCCGCAATGTCCCCGTAAATCGACTCGCAAACCGCGCCGTAGGCATAATGGTTCAGCGAGTTCATATTCGTTCCGCTGATACGACCGTCGGGCAGGAGCGAATTCCACCGCTCCCAGACCGTGGTCGCGCCGAGATTTACCGCGTAGAGCCACCCCGGGCAGTCGCGGCTGAACAGAATGCGGTACGCGTCGCGGTCCATGCCGCAGGCAAACAGCGTGGGAAGCAGGAGCGGCGTACCGCAGAAGCCGGTTTTCATACGGTAGAAGTCGCGCCGCAGGCGCTCCCGAAAACCGCCAAGCAGAACGTCACGATCCCGGTATACCCCGAAACGGAGCGCCAGAACATACGCGGTCTGCGTGTCAACGGTCAGCCTGCCGGACGGCGCGAAGAATTCGTCCAGAATCGCCGCGCGTACCCGTTCCGCCGCCGTGCGGTAGCGGTCGAGGTCATCGGAATGCCCCAGAACCTCCGCCGCATCGGAAGTCAGGCAGAGGGAGTGATAATAATACAGACTGCTGATATACCCCGCGTCTGTCCCGCCCGAGAGCGCCTGTTCGCAAACGCCGTCCTGCGCGAGCCAGTCGCCGAAGGTGAAGAACTGCGTAATCAGACCGCGCCCGCCCTCGTCCGCATCGCGCCGCAGGAGCAGGTCGCAATAGTCGCGCATCATCGGATAGTCCCGCGCAAGCTGCCCGCGATCGCCGTAGAAGCGGTACAGCACCGTTGGCAGGATGGTTGCGCAGTCCGCCCAGGCCGCGCCGCCGTGCCCCGCTTCCCCGCGCAGGGACGGGCAGTACATCGGAATATCCCCGCCGTAATACGTCGTCTGCTCCGCGCGCAGGTCGCGCAGATACTTTTTGTAGAACGCGTAGCAGTCGCTTTGGTAGCAGGCAGTGGCGGCAAAGACCTGTGTGTCTGCCGTCCAGCCGAGGCGCTCGTCGCGTTGCGGGCAATCGGTGGGAATGTCAAGGAAGTTGCCGCGCTGACCCCATCGGGTGTTGGAGAGCAGGCGGTTCAGCCCCGCATCCGAGGTTACGCAGGACGAGACGTCGCCCGTGTCGGAAGAGAGCACCACGCCGCGAAAAGCCGCGGGATTCACTACGTCAAGCCCCTCGACTTTGACATAGCGGAAGCCGAAACAGGTGAAATACGGCTCATAGACCTGCGGATTGCCGTCCGAAACATAGACCGCCTCCGCCTTTGCCGTGCGCAGATTGTCGCGGTAGAAGCAACCGTCCTGCAAAACCTCGCCGTGAAGCAGACGGATTCGCGCCCCCTTTGGGAGCGTGGCGGTCACACGCACAAAGCCGACCATATTCTGCCCGAAATCCAGAATGTGCTCGCCCTTCGGGGACACATACAAGGTCGCTTCCAACTCGGCACAGGCGCGGATCGGCGCGCCGAAAAACGGAATGACCTGCCGATTCTGTTCGGTCACGCGGCAAGGCGCCGCCTCCCCCGCCGCGCGCGTCAGATCCCGCACTTCGCCGTCATAAATCGAACTTTCCGCGCAGTGCGACCGCGTGGCTTGGAACTCCCCGTCGCTTTCGAGAAAGACCCGCCCGCTGTCCGCTTCGTACAGCGTCAGCGCGCAGAGCGGCGCTTCGCCCCACACGTTCCCGCCATGCTCGGGCGGCTTGTCGATCCCGTATCTGCCGCTGTACCACCCCGCGCCGAGTTCCACGCAAAGGTCATTGACCGCGCCGCGGCGGCAGAGCGCGCCGACATCGTAGGTATCAAAGCGCAGATAGACATCGTAATCGTTGCACCCGGGGGTCAGGTAACGGTCGCCGACCTTCGCCCCGTTCAACTCCGCGCGGTACAGTCCAAGCCCCGTGATTGCCATGCGCACCTCCCCCGCATCGGCGGGCAGAAAAAAGCGCCTTGTCAGGCGCGGGAACGGGATCGGCTCGGACGGGGTGATGAAAGGCGCGACAAAGGCAACAGCGGTTTCAAATCGGGTTTGCGCAACCGCCCCGCCGCAACTCACGCGGTAGCAATAACGCGTTCCGTGCGACAGGATTGCCCCGTCAAAGCGGAAGCCGACCGCCTCGCACAGCGAAACCGTGCGGCGCGCAACCGTCTCCCCGTCGGCGGTAACCAACTCGGCTGTAAACGTGCCTTCGGCATCGGCAAGGAAGGAAAACAACGGAGCGGCAGGGTCAATTCCGATCGGCTCAACCGCGTGCTCCACGCGCAGATCGCTCAGTCTCATGCATGCGCCTCCGATCGTGTTCCGAACAGATCGGTCAGGTCGGAGAACCGCTCCAGACGGATATCCGCGCGCGGATCGTTCGTCGCGTCGCCGATGGCAATTGCGGTCATGCCGCCCATTTTCGCCGCCGTAATCCCTGCCGTTGCATCCTCGATCACCGCGCATTCCCCGGGCTTCAGTCCAAGCCCCTTTGCCGCTTTGAGAAAGACCTCGGGGTCGGGTTTGGAATGCGCAATGTCGTTCCCGTCCGTTACGGTATCGAACGCGCCGCGCAGGTCGAGACGATCCAGAATCAGCCCTGCGTTCCGACTGGACGAACCGATTGCCAGCCGATACCCGCGCGTTCGCAGGGTCTCAAGCGTTTCGCGGACTCCGTCCACCGCGTCGGCAGACGTCAGCGCGGAGAGCGACTGCCTGTAAATGCGGTTCTTCTCTTCGGCAAGCCGCTCGCGCTCCTCCTCGGTTGGAAGCGCGCCCCGACACCCCTCCAGAATGATGGCAAGGCTCTCTGCGCGGCTCACTCCGCGCAGGCGGTGGTTGACCGTTTCGTCAAACGGGATTCCCAACCTGTCCGCAATCGTTTTCCACGCGCGGTAATGGTAACGGTCGGTGTGAACGATCACACCGTCCAGATCAAAGATCAGTCCCCGACAGTTCTGTATCTGCAACTTGCATCCCTCCTTCGTTTCGGGTAGGATTCCCGAAATGAGGGGGAGCGATACGAAAAAACAGCAGACAATATCCGGAAGTATAAAAGCCGGAAATCCGCACCGATAAATACGTCGGATTAACACCATTCGGATGTCTGAATGACAATTCCGGACGGATTTGTGATATAATAAAGATGTCTGTATGGCGCAAAGTAGGAGAAAAAGAATGGATGAGAAATTGGTACGCTATACCCTGCGGGTTGACAGACAGCTGTTTGCCAAGTTCCGCTATATTGCCGAGGCAAACGGACGGAGCGCGAATAAGGAGATCGAGCAATACCTGAAGCGTTGCGTGGAACGGTACGAAGCCGCAAACGGCAAGATCGAACCCGACGAGGAATAAGAGAACCAAACGGAACGGACACCGCAAAAGCGGTGTCCGTTCCATTTGGTCTTATAGCCGTTCCGATTGCGTTTATTTTGCCTCAAACCAAGTATCGCCCGCGTGGATTTCAACGGTCAGCGGAACTGCAAGCCGGGCGGCGTTTTCCATTTCCTCGCGCAGAATTTCCATCGCCCTTTCGGCGCAGTCGCGCTTCGCTTCGATCAGCAGTTCGTCGTGAACCTGCAAAATCAGCCGCGCCTGCAAGCCCTCCCGCTTCAGGCGGTTATGCACCCGCACCATCGCGATCTTAATCAGATCTGCCGCCGTTCCCTGAATCGGGCTGTTCATTGCCACGCGCTCGCCGAATTTCTGCTGCATCTTATTCTTTCCGGAAAGCTCCGCGATATACCGCCGTCTGCCGAACAGCGTGGTCACATAGCCGTTTTCGTAGGCTTCGGCAATCGTCCGCTTCAGATATTCGTCAATCTTCGGGAACTGTCCGAGATAGCGGTCGATGAACTCCTGCGCCTGCTGACGGGACACGCCGATGTCATCAGCAAGCGAGAACGCGCCGATGCCGTACATGATACCGAAGTTGACCGCCTTCGCCTTCTTCCGCATTTCGGGAGTCACCGCCTCGCGCGGTACGCCGAACACCGCCGCCGCTGTGGACGTGTGGATATCCGCTCCCTCGCGGAACGCCTCGCAGAGGTTCTCGTCCCCCGAGATTGCCGCCAGAAGCCGCAACTCGATCTGGGAATAGTCCGCGTCCACAATCACATAGTCGCGGTTCTCCGGCAGGAAATACCGCCGCAATTCCCGCCCCAGTTCGGTTCGGACGGGGATGTTCTGCAGGTTCGGTTCGGTGGAGGAAAGCCGCCCGGTTGCCGTTCCCGTCTGCCGGAAGGTGGTATGAACCCGCCCGTTCTCGTCCGCGACCTTCAGAAGTCCGTCCGCATAGGTGCTTTTGAGTTTGGTCAGCTGACGGTAATCCAGCACCGCTTCCACAATCGGGTGGTACGGGCGCAGTTTTTCCAGAATGTCCGCGTTTGTGGAATACCCTGTTTTCGTCTTTTTCCCGTGCGGCAGTTTCAGCACTTCAAAGAGAATATCCCCCAACTGCTTGGGCGAGTTGATGTTGAACTCCGCCACGCCCGCAAGCATATAGATCTGCTTCTCCAGTCCGGCGGCAAGTTCGCCGAGCTGTTCGCCATAGGCGGCAATGCCTGCGCGGTCAATGCGGAAGCCGACCGTCTCCATATCCGCCAGAACCGGCGCGAGCGGTTCTTCGATATCGGTGAGCAGATCGGTCTGCCCGCTTTTTTCAAGGTTTTCCGAAAGTTTCTCCCACAGCGGGAGAAAGACCGTCACGCGCGGGCGCTCCTGCGGCAGGAGCATGCCGAGATAGTCCTGCACCAGCATCGACAGGTCGTAATCCCCCTTGGAGGAATTCGCAAGGTATCCCGCAAGCATCAGATCCCGGACGGTCAGATTCCGCAAGCCGTCAAGGCGCGAATCCTTATAAAGCGTTTTGGAATCGTGGCAGACCAGAGTCTTTCCCGCCAGTGCGGGGACAAGCGCCCCGAACGGCTCGGTCAGGCGAAAAACGGTCTCCGTGTTTCCGGTCAGGTAAATTCCTTCCGCTGTGCAATCGAGCGCAACGGCGGGAACGCTCTCCAGTGCCGCCGCAATGGTTTTTGCGTCCGCGTCGGTCACCGTAACGGTTGCGGCTGTTGGGGCATCCGGGGCGGATTCCGTCTGCGACGGTACGTCGGGCGCGTCGAGACCGAACCGCTTGATAAAGCCCGAGAATTCCAACCGCAGGAACAGTTCCCGCAACTTGGCGCGATCCTCCCCCGCCATTTCAAGTCCTTCAAGCGGCATTCCGAGCGGCACGGTGCGGCAGATGCGCGCGAGCGTTTGCGAGAGATACGCGCTCTCCCGCCCCTCGGTCAGCTTCCGCAGAACCGACGGCGTTTCCTTTGCGGTCGGCAGTGCCTCATATACGCCGTCAAGGCTTCCGTAGGTCGCAATCAGCTTGAGCGCGGTCTTTTCCCCGACGCCCGGAACGCCCGGGATGTTGTCCGAACTGTCCCCCATGAGCGCCTTGACATCCACGAACTGCTCGGGATCTACGCCGTATTTCTCGCGGAATGCGGCGCGGTCGGTGTCAACCGTATCGGTATTGGTGGCAAGCAGAATGTGCGTGTTGTCGCTGATCAGCTGGAGCGAATCGCGATCCCCGGTCATCAGGCGGCAGGGAATCCCCGCCCCATCGCACATCGCGCTGACCGTGCCCAGAATATCGTCCGCTTCGTAGCCCTCGCGTTCCAGCACATGAAAGCCCATTGCGGCAAGCAGTTCCTTTGCAACCGGCAACTGTTGCGCCAGTTCTTCGGGCATGGGACGTCTGCCCGCCTTGTAGGCGTCGTACATCCGATGACGGAAGGTCGGCGCTTTGAGATCGAACGCCACGGCAAGCCCGTCCGCGCCGGTCGCCTCGGTCTGCTTCCGAACCATGTTGACCAACCCGTAAAGCGCGTTGGTCGGAAAGCCGTCCTTGGTCGTGAGCGGGCGGACTCCGTAAAACGCGCGGTTGAGGATGCTGTTTCCGTCAATGACTAACATTCTTTTCATCTGCTTTACCTCTTTTGCTTATCCTACCTACTATTATACCGTTTTTCCCGCCTTTTGTCAATCGAAAAAAAGAAAAAGGGCGGTCACCGCCACCCTTTTTCGGGAAAAACCGCAACGCCGCGCGGGCTTTCCTTACTCCTCGTCCGCATCCTCGTCGGTCGCTTCCTCGGTGAAATCCTCTTTTGTCGCGCCGCAGAGCGGGCAGGTCCAACTGTCGGGCAGATCCTCAAACTCTGTCCCCGCTTCAATCCCGTTCTCGGGGTCGCCCTCGGCCGGGTCATATTCGTAGCCGCACAACTCGCATACGTGGTGAATCATGTCTGTTCTCCTTTTGCATTACATAGAATCGCGGTATATATGATAAAACATTCCGCCGCGTTTGTCAAGTATTATTTAACAAAAACTTATTTTCTGTTACTTTTTACCATATTTTCAATCGTGCTCATCCCATGCGCATGTTCATCCTGCCAATTCCTTTTTGGGATATTTTCGCCCCTTTCTTCATAAATTGAAGAGAGACGCCCCATCAAACCGTAAAATTCGGAGCACCCACAAAACGGCTCTGCAAAATCCCCTTGTTAAGGCATCACCGCGTAATTCCGATGGTGCAATCACGAAGTCGAATTTTTCGTCAGACGATACAAAAATTCGCAGGCTGTAGCAGAGCTACAGGCAAGAGTTTTTGTGAAGTATGACGGAAAAGGCGCGAGCGAGTGCGCAACTGAAGATCGTGAATTGCGCGGTGATGCCTTAAAAGTTCTTGCGGTCAAGGCGGGCAATTGCACTGCAATTGCCCATAGCGAAGCGTTGCTTCTCTTCAAGAAGCGCCTTGTGGGTTCGGGCAAAGCCCGAGGTCTTAAACCTCAAGGAGGTATCGATATGAAGCAGGCAAAACAAATTGTCCGCGACGCGCTGCTCCTGACCGCTGCCGCATTTCTGATGCGCACGGCGGGCGTAAGTTTCGGCGTGGCGGTCTCGCGCCGTGCAGGACCGGAAGCAATGGGGCTGTTTTCCCTGATCTCGGGCGTTTACGGCTTTGCGCTCACGCTCGCGACCTCGGGCATTCAGCTCGGAACAACGCGCGTGGTGACCGAGACCGTCAGCCGCGGCAACTCTGCCCGCGTGCGCGCAATCCTGCGGCGGGCAATCGCCTATGCTCTGGTTTGCGGCACTGCGGCGGCGCTTCTTCTGCTTTTCGGCGCGGGACTGATCGGTACGCGCTTTCTCTCCGACGTGCGCACCGTCCGCCCGCTCCGTCTGTTCGCGCTGACCCTGCCGCTCATCGCCTTCTCCTCGGTCTGCTCGGGATACTTCGTCGCAGTCCGCCACGCGCGGCGCAACGCGGCTGTCCAGATCTTCGAGCAGGCACTCAAATTCGCGCTGACCATTCTGCTCCTGTCGGTCGTCTCGCCGAAAAGCGCGGAGGGTATCTGCGTGCTTCTGGTGCTCGGCGGCGCGGGCGCGGAGGTGCTTTCCTTCTTCGTCGGGCTGTTTCTCTTCCTGTACGACCGCAAAAAGGCGTGGTCGGGGCTTCCCGCCGAGCCTGCACCGGACGAACAGAAGGAACTGCTCAAAATCACGATTCCCGTGGCGCTGACCACCTATGTGCGCTCGGGGTTGGTCACGCTCTCGCATGCGCTTGTCCCGGCAGGACTGCAGGCGGGCGGCATGAGCCATGCGGCGGCGCTTTCGGTATTCGGCATCATCCACAGCATGGCGCTCCCCGTCATCCTCTATCCCTCGGCGCTGATCTATTCGTTCGGTGGTCTGGTCATCCCCGCCATGGCGGACGGCATGGTGGAAAACAGCCCCCGGCATATCCGCTACATGATTTCCCGCGTGCTGTCGCTCTCGCTTCTCTTCTCCATCGGCGTTGCGGGCATTCTCGTCTCCTTTTCCGAGCCGCTGGGCGAGATTCTCTACCCGAACACGGGCACGGGCTACTACCTCCGTCTGCTTGCTCCGTTAGTGCCCGTCATGTATGTGGACGCGGCGGTGGACTCCATGCTCAAGGGCATGGGCGAACAGCTGACCTCCATGCGCATCAATGTTGCCGACGCGCTTCTCTCGGTGCTTCTGGTTCGCTTTCTCGTTCCGCACTGCGGCATTTCGGGCTACCTGTTTGCCATCTGGTTTTCGGAATGCTTCAACACGGTGCTGAGCATTACCCGCCTGCTGACGGTTGGCGGCGCACGGGTTCGGGTTATCAAATGGGTGTGGAAGCCCCTGCTTTCGGTGGTCGGCGCAACATGGGGCGTGCATCTGCTCTTCGGCGGCAACGCGCCCGTGACCGTTCCCGCGCTTGTGTTGCAGATCGTTGTCGCGGTTCTGCTCTATGCGGTTCTGTTGCTGATTACCCGCGCAGTCGACCGCGAGGATCTTTCGTGGTTTCGGGATCTTGCGCCGATCAGGGGGCATTCGTAGTTATCGTTATAATAGTGGGCGGAATTTTATCCCCCCCTCATCAGTCGCTTACGCGACAGCTTCCCCCCAAGGGGAAGCCTTCTTGCAAGATTCCTTTCGTATTACACATTACACCACAGGGCGATAAGCGGAAACGCCCTCATCCGTCGCCTACGGCGACACCTTCCCCCTTGAAGGGGAAGGCTTCCGTTGGTTCTGCAAGCTATATAAAAAGGGCTTCAAAATTTATATTCTGCAAAAAATATCATCTTCAAAATATATTTTCCAATAAAGGGGACTCAGATGAGAGCGTTACACCATAGCCTTCCCCTTTGAGAGGGAAGGTGTCACCGTAGGTGACGGATGAGGGCGGATCGTGAAGGCAACCTACGATTCAAAATCATATTTACCCTGTTTGCACAGCGGCTTCCCCTCGGGGGGAAGCTGTCGCGTTAGCGACTGATGAGGGGGGATAAATCTCATCCTACCAAATATACGAAATATCCCGCGTTACAGGAACAAGCGCCGCTCCTGCCGTCCCTGCAGTGCCGCTTCCAACGTCCGCGACAGGCAGGAGAAATCCGCCACCAAGGAGTGCGGCTTCTTTTCGGGGTCGTCCTGCACCATCGGCACAAAGTAAATGTGCTTGCGCGAGAGCAGAATCCCGATGTTCCGCAGATTCGCGGACAGCGCGTCGTTCGAGGCAAGCGCCAGAATCAGCGGGCGGTCGCTCCGCAGGTGCGCTTTTGCCGCCATGCAGACCGCCGTGTCGGTAATCCCGTTTGCAAGCTTCGCAAGCGTATTCCCCGTGCAGGGGCTGATAACCAGTGCGTCAAGGCGAACCGTCGGCCCTAACGGCTCGGTGTCCACCACGGTGTGCAATATACTGTGCCCCGTCAGGGCTTCGACCCGCTCGCGCAGATCTGCGGCGCGCCCGAAACGGGTATCGGTTGACCAGACCGTTTCGCTCATAATCGGCAGAACCTCCTGCCCTGCCCGAACCAGTCCCTCCAGTTCCCGCAACGCCTTTGCGTGGGTACAGAAGGAACCGCAGAATGCATATCCAATCATATCGGCTCATCCTCTCCGTTCTTTCCGTTACTGATCGGGAAACACGCCCGCACGGTCTCGGCAACGATCCGCCCCGCGCTCTCGGGGAAGCATCTGCCCGGCAGACCGCCGCCGCGCACCGTGCGAATCCCGCAAGCGCCCGCCGCGCCGGGGTCAATCCCCCCGGGGAGCGACGCCAACTCGATATACACGCATGCGGGCGGGAAGCGTTCTGCAGACGCACGGTCGAAAATCGGATACGGGACGGTATTGAACACCGCGCGGCAATCCTCCGGCAGTTCGATCGGCTGACCGTTTATCAGCCGCGCCGTCTCGTGTCCGCGCGCGCGTGCTTCGGTCAGGCTTTCCTCGCGGCGGGCAAGAACAAGCGTTCGCGCGCCCATGGATCGCAAACGATCCGCAAGCAGGGAGGCAATTCTGCCGTAGCCTGTCACCGCAACGCGGGTGTCCCACAGGGTACATGGCAGGTGCTCCATGGCAAGCAGGAGCGCCCCCTCGGCAGTCGGCGTTGCGTTTTTCAGTTGAAACAGCGGATCTTCCGCGTAATCTCTGACCGTCAGTCCGCGCGCTTCGGCTTCCGTTTTCCACGCGGCGGGCAGTTTTCCGCCGAGCAGGAGCGTTCCGCCCGGGAGCAGTTCCACGATCTCTGAAAAGCGGATTCCCGCCTGCTTCGGCGCAAGCGGAGTTGCAATGCGCAGTTGATCCGCCGTTACGGGAAGCGGCAACAGGACGATCTCTGCGGGCAAAATCTCCCTCGGATTCTCCCCGTCCGTCCCGAACAAGCCCCATGTGCGCACGCAACAGCCCATCCGCCGCAAATACTCCGCGGCGTATCTTTGCCGCTCGTCTCCACCGATTACGGCAATCGTCGGCATTCTCATTCCATCCCCTCCCGTCCGTCGTTTTCCCGACGCTAACAGGATATGCAAAAGTACACAAGGATGCGCCAGAGGGGCTTTTAAGGAAAGCCCCCTCTGGACTCCCCAAACCTTTTCACCCAGACTTACAGAGTGCGAACATAGTGACTCTGATTATTGATGGATAATGCGGAACACATACGGTCGTGCCCTACAACATACTATTATTGATGAGTTACGCTCTTTTCAGGGGCGCAATCCGCAGGGAGCGCCCCGCATTCCATCCCTCTTCCGTCCTCCAACTAACTTCCTACCATTTCTATCCGGTAGCGGGAGATGAGGCAAGGCAACAAGTTGCCGCCGTCAAAATCCCGCTCGACGGGATTTTGCTCGGGAGCAGCCGGAATTCGTAGCACGGAATATGGCTA
>CAVGEJ010000026.1:0-23346 GCA_963628215.1 Eubacterium sp. CAG:180 | reverse complement strand
TTCCGGCTGCTCCCGAGCAAAATCCCGTCAAGCGGGATTTTGGCGGCTGTCGCCTCTCTCCCGCTACCGGATAGAAATGGTAGGAAAGTTAGTTGTTAACGGAGGGCGGGTTGGAATGCGGGGCGCTCCCTTCGGATTGCGCCCCTGCAAGGTGTGTAACTTTTTAGCAATAGAATGTTGTAGGGAACGACCCGTGTGTCGTTCCGTTTCCGGCAAATGAAACATACTAACAGCAAGGGCATCCGTTTGGATGCCCTTGCGTTTTACTTTTCAGCCGTTAAGTTTGCGGTTTATCATTTTTGCCGTCTTCGGGGTTGTCCGTTTTTTCCGAATCCTGCGCGTCATTCTTACCCGTGCTGCCTTTTTCGTTCGGCAACACCGCATAGAGGAGAAATGCCCCCATCGTCATAATGGCAAATACCGTTGGCAGATTCGCCCCCGATTCAAAATTTTCAATCGCCCCACCCAAAAATGCCGCAAACAACGTAAAGGCTACAGCCAAAATGATAAGACCATAATTCTTTCCCATCGATATTCCCCTCCATAGCTTAGCAAATTGATTCTGAAATCAGTATAGCACATCAAACACCAATTGTCAAGCACATAATCGACCTTTCTTTTTTATCAAAACAACCAAATGAAATCCTGCAAACAGCACCTCAAACAAATCGGGCGCGAAGCCGCACCCTGCAACAAAACCGCACCTCCCAAAACAACAAAAAACTTCCCCCCAAGACCCCGCCACCATGTAAAGCGAAACAAGATTTTCGCTCACGTAATGGCGGGGTCTTGGGGGGAAGTTCGGGAAGGGTCAGGGAGGTTTGGAGGGTAGTGACAGATTTTGCAACGCAAAATCTTGTCAGTAGCGGCTTTGCCGCGTTGGATTCACCCTCCGAAAGGGGTCTCCCTGCGCCTCCAAGGTCTTCTTCACCCTCTTCTCAACATCCGCACAGCCGCGCGGATGTCGTCCATGCGGTAGCCGTAACGGTATAAGCAGGCAATCATTCGGCACTCCTCGTCACCGCTCTGCGGCAGAACGCCGTATTGCTTTTCGATCAGACGGCGGCAGTTCTCCGGGAAGTCAACCTCGGAAAGAATCTCGGATAACGTCTCCATCGCCTCGCGGGAAAAACCGCGCGCGTAAAGGTGATTCCGTATCCGCCCTTCCCCCCATAGCCTCCGTAAGCACTTCTCTACCTCGCGCTGCAGATCGCCTTCCTCGTCAATCAGACCAACCCCCGAAAGCCGAGCCGCCGCCGTCTCCGATTCCTCACGGCTGTAGCCGTGCCGCATGATCTTCCGCACCAACATCAGGCGTGTGTTCGCACCGTAGGCAAGCAGCTTCTCGCCGCACCGCATCGCGCCCCAGAGACGTGCCGCCGCTTCCAACGCCTCGAATTCCTCTTCGGTAACAGTCCCCTTTCGCGGCTTCAGAACCGCGTAGTCGGAAACACCGATCACAAGCGTGCGATGCTCCGAGCGTGTTCCCGCCGCAAGAAGCACCGAAAGCGCAACCGCGTCGCCGCCGCTCTGCTCCCGAATGTCCCGCACCGTGATAACCAACGGCGCGGCGCGATTCTCTCCGTCTGTCACTTAGGATTCCTCTCCGTCTCCGCCGTCAAGCTGCAGGTCGAAATCGTCACCGTCATCCACCTCGAATTCCTCCTCGGAATTGTTCGGCAACGGGCTGTCGTCCATCTGCGCGCGAACCTTTTCTTCAATCTCAGCCAACAACTCGGGGTTGCCCTCCAACATCTTGCGGACGTTCTCCTTGCCCTGCCCGATGCGGTCACCGTTGTAAGAGAACCACGACCCGCTCTTCTTGATGATGTCCATCATGATCGCAAAGTCCAGAATCTCTCCCGAACGCGAAATGCCCTTGCCGTAAAGAATGTCAAACTCCGCCACGCGGAACGGCGGCGCAACCTTGTTCTTTACAATCTTGCATTTGACATGGTTGCCGTAAATGTCGTTCCCGTCTTTCAGCTGCTCGGTCTTGCGGACATCAATCCGAACCGAGGCAAAGAATTTGAGTGCCCGTCCGCCGGGGGTCGTCTCGGGGTTGCCGTATACCTGCCCCACCTTTTCACGGATCTGGTTGATGAAAATAACCACGCAGTTGCTCTTGGAAATCACGCCCGAAAGCTTCCGCATCGCCTGCGACATCATGCGCGCCTGTACGCCAACCATCGACTGCCCCATGTCGCCGTCGATTTCCTGACGGGGAGACAGCGCCGCAACCGAGTCGATGACAATCGCGTCCACCGCCCCCGAGCGCGCGAGCGCCTCGCAGATCTCCAACGCGTCATCGCCGCTGTCGGGCTGGGAAACAAGCAGATCGTCAATGTCCACGCCCAGTGCCTTTGCATACACAGGATCGAGCGCGTGTTCCGCATCAATGAATGCGGCTGTCCCGCCCGTTTTCTGCACCTCGGCAACAATGTGGAGCGCAACCGTTGTTTTACCGGAGGATTCCGGCCCGAAGATTTCCACAATCCGTCCGCGCGGAACGCCGCCGATTCCGATTGCATAGTCAAGCGAGAGCGAACCTGTGTGAACCGCCTGCACCTCCATGTGGCGGTTCTCCCCCAGACGCATGATCGAGCCTGCGCCAAAAGTCCGTTCAATCTGCGTTAAAGCCGTTGCAAGCGCCTTCTTCTTCCCCTCCGCGTCAAGATCGGTGGGAACAGGCGGTTTCGATTTTTTATTGGA
This sequence comes from Eubacterium sp. CAG:180, assembly GCA_963628215.1. Lineage (GTDB taxonomy): Bacteria > Bacillota > Clostridia > Oscillospirales > CAG-272 > UMGS1865. Next base: position 20,634 of record CAVGEJ010000026.1, on the reverse strand, counting down.
AGCCATTTCAAATCCATCCTTTCCGAGCGACGCCCGCCGCCCGTTTATCTCTTCGGGAATATGATACCACATTTTCCCCCGTTTGTCAAGGCTTTTTCCGATATTTTATTCCGAAAATGGAGTTCAAAATGGCACTTTTTCATTTTATACCCTGTAACTATGATGAATTATTCTGTTTTCGGAATATCACAGCCGTTTGAAGCATAAAAAAGAGCCTTTTCATTCCGAAAAGTGCTTTTTTTGATTTCAAAATCTGCCGTTAGACATATCGAGTTCAAAATCGACTTCGTTGCATTCATATATTATTCACAATGATGGTAGCTACACCCCGTAACGTCAAGTAACCACATGACTCTTTCTATCCGGTAGCGGGAGCGAGGCAAGGCAACAAGTTGCCGCCATCCCAATCCCGCTCGACGGGATTTTGCGCGAAAGCAGCCGGAATTCGCAGAGCGGCAACCGGCTACACCAAAATCTGTGCAACAAAAAGAAAGGGGCAATAATTCCCCTTCATTGAAGGTCTTGAAGGTTCTTAGGGGACTTCTCCTCAAGAAGTCCCCTAAGCAGGGCTTGGGACAGAGTCCCAAGGTCTTTCCCCTTACCCCAACAGATTTTCCAACTCGGTCAGCGCGTTGTCGAATTCCTTCAGCGCACCCGCAACCGCGTCGGGCTTCGTCAGATCAACGCCCGCAATCTTCAACTCCTCAAGCGGGTAGTCCGAGCCGCCCGTCGACAGGAAGCGCAGATAGTCCGCCGCGCCGCCATGATTCAGAATCCGATCCGCAATCGCAACCGCCGAGCTGAAGCCCGTCGCGTACTGGTAAACGTAGAACGCATTGTAGAAATGCGGAATCCGCGCCCACTCAATGTCCTGCAACTCGTTGATGACCGCACCCTCGTAGTACAACTCGTTCAGCTTGCGGTAAATGCCGTTCAGTACCTCCGCAGTCAGCGGCGTGCCGTTCATCTCCGCGTCGTGCGCCTGCCGCTCGAACTCCGCAAACAACGTCTGACGGAATACCGTCGTGCGGAAGCCCTCGAGGAAGTGGTTGAGAATATATGCCCGCTTCTTCGGATCGGTCTCGGTTTTCAGCAGATACTTCGACAGCAGAACCTCGTTCACCGTCGAGGCAACCTCCGCCACCATGATGCGGTAGTCGTGGTTGGCAAAGTCCTGCGTGGTGTCCGAGAACCACGAGTGCATCGAATGCCCCAACTCATGCGCCAACGTGAACGCGTCGTCCAGCTTGTCGGAGTAGTTCAGAAGCACATACGGGTGCACGCCGTAAACGCCGCAGGAGTACGCGCCCGTGGTCTTGCCCTTGTTCTCGTAAACGTCGATCCAACGCTCCGAGAACGCGCGGTCAAGCAGCTTGCCGTATTCTTCGCCGAGCGGCTTGGTCGCTTCCTTCACAAGCTTCTGCGCGTCGGCGTAGGGAATCTTCATGTCAACGTCCGCCACCATCGGGCAGTAGAGGTCGTACATATTCAGTTCCTTCAGCCCGAGCACCCGGCGGCGCAGTTCCAGATACCGCCGCATGGTGGGCAGTCCGCCGTGAACCGCCTCAATCAGCTTGTCGTATACGCTGACCGGCGCGTTGTCCGCAAACAGCGCGCGCTCGCAGGTAGAACCGTATCCGCGCACACGGGTGTAGTAGTTGTCCATCTTCACGCTTCCCGCATACATCGCGGCAAACGTGTTGATATAGCGCTTGAACTCACCGAAGTAAGCCTCGAAGGACTCCTTGCGGACTCTCGCGTCGCCGCTCTCGCGGAACACGCCGAAGTTGCCGTGCGTGAGGGTGACCGTCTCGCCGTTCTCGTCCTTGATTTCGGGGAAGGTCATATCCACGCTTTCAAGCATCTTGAATGCGTCGGAAGTTCCGCCCGCCGCGTCGGAGAGCATTGCGAGCATTTCCTCGGAATGGCGATCCAAGGTATACTTGCGCATTCTGTCGGTATCTTCCAGTGCGTGGCGGTAGGTTTTCAGCGCGGGGTCTGCCATCATTTCCGTGAGTTTCTTCTCGTCAATGGAGAGGATTTCCGGACCGACGAACGCGGCGACGGTGGAGAAGCGGACATAGAGGTTGGTCGCTCTTCCGTTCATTGCCTGATAAGTCGGGTCGCCGTTATCGACGTTCATGCGGAGCATGGAGTAGACGTAAAGCAGGTCGACCTGTTGCGAGACTTCGGTAATCAGATCCATTGCGTTTTTCAGGCTGTCAACCGATTTCCCGAGTGTACCCGCGAGGGCGGGAATTTTCTCAACTTCCTCCGCCGCCTTTTTATATGCGGCTTCCCACGCCGCGTCGTCGGCGAAGATATCGGAGAAATTCCATGTGAATTCTTTTTTTGCTTCGGCTCTTGTTTGCAGTGCCATTGGAAACACCATCCTTTTCCTCGGAATTATCTTTCCCTTGTATTGTATCACATTTTGCAAGAATTGTAAAGGGATTTTGCAAATTTTTCTTTCCCGGGATTCGACAGGTCTTGGCACGGGTCGACGGTTTCCGTCATATCCTGTCAGCGGGGGAAAAAACTTCCTCCCGCAAGTCCGCTCCGCGGCGATTAAAGCCGTTCCGATCGGACAAAAATAGCAGTACAACGGAAAAGAAAGGATGAACGATATGAACACCGTCAGACGCGGAGATATTTACTACGCCGATCTCAGCCCTGTTGTCGGCTCGGAGCAGGGTGGATTACGACCCGTGCTGATTATTCAGAATGACATCGGAAATCGCTACAGCCCCACGGTCATTGCCGCCGCCATTACTTCCCGCATGAGCAAGACGCATTTGCCCACGCACATTGATGTATTTGCGGATCGGGTGGGGCTTGCGAAGGATTCGGTAATCCTTTTGGAGCAGATCAGGACACTTGACAAGCGCCGGTTACGCGAGAAGATGGGGCATCTTGACGAGGGCATGATGAACGAGGTGAACACGGCGATTGCGATCAGTTTCGGGCTCGGGAATCCCGAGCAGGATGCGGCGGCTCGCGCGGCAATGCAGCAGACCCACGCCCGCTTTATCGCAGCGTCCGATCATTCGGCGCAGTGAGGGGTGGGTGAGGGGAAGACCTTGGAGGCGCAGGAAACCCTCTTTCGTAGAGGGTTTCCTACCCTCCAAGCCTCCCTGACCTTCCCAGAACTTCCCCCAAGAGCACCCGCCTTTGCAGAGCGTAAATTTGGTTCGCTTTGCTTTTTGCGGGTGCTCTTGGGGGAAGTTTTTGGTTTTGGCAGGAGGTGCAAGTTCTTTATATGGTGCGGCTTCGCGCTCTGTTGGTGAGCGGTTATTTTTTGGGGGGATATGCGGAACGACACATGGTTTTTCCCTGTAGCAGTGCTTCACTGCGGCTTTGTGGGGAATGATCCATGTGTCGTTCTTTTTTTACTTTTTGGAGGGTCAGTGTTTGAGTTCCACCACGTCCATCGGGGCTCTCAGAACCCATTTACCGTCGGTGAAATCGGGGATTGCCTGCGGTGCGCCGCCCTGTGCGATTGAGGCTTCGGACAGCACCGAAACGCACATCCATGCGGCGGTATCGTAGATATCAATCGGCATGGGCTTCCCCGCCTTCAGGCAGTCCACAAACACGCGGAATTCCACTGCGTCCATTCCGCCGTGTCCCGCTTCGGTATCCTCCGAGGTGATATTCCGCCAGACGGGCGGCAGATAATCTTCCTCGTATTTTGCGGCGTTGTTACCGTACTTTCCGTACTGTTCAACAGGCTCCCAGACCTCCGGCTCGTCCGTCAGGTAAACGTAGTTGTTTCCCTGCTCATACAGTCCCTTTGTTCCGCGCACGGTGAACTCGCGCGAATAGAAGCGCGGGAGCGTGGTATCAAGCCGCAGGGAAATGGTAGAGCCGTCCGCGCAAGTGATAATGGTATTGACAATATCCCCCTGTGCGAATTTTGTTCCGATGAGATCGCCGTACTTTTCGGGGCGACTTTTGGCGTATGCCTCCAGTCCCGCCGCGCGCGACGCGACCGAGACAAGCGACACCATCCGGTTGCCGCGGTTGATATTCAGAACCTTTGCGATCGGACCAAGTTCATGGGGGGGTAATTCTCGCAGTTTCTTCTCATATAGTTCCGCAGGCGGTAGTGGCGTTCCTTCCCGCCCATGAGAATTTCGTCGCCGAGGAAATGCGCGTAAGCGCCGTGGCAATGGACGATCTCTCCGAGGACTCCGCCGCGAACCATGGAAGTCACAAGCAGTTCGTCCTTTCCGAAGCAACAGTTCTCCATGAGCATAACGGGAGTTCCCGTTTCCTCCTGTGTACGAACCATACGCCAGAGGCTTTCAATGGAATATGCGCCGCCGACTTCCAGAGCAACGGGCACGCCGCGCCGCATGGCTTCCAGAGCGATTTCGGCGTGGTACTCCCATGCTGCGGCGATATACACGCCGTCCAGCGGTTCTTTTTCGAGCATTTCCCGATAATCGGCATACCCGTTTGCGGGTTTTCCCTCTTTTTTCGCGACGTCCGCTTGCCCTTCGCGCACACGATCCTCATAGCTGTCGCAGATTGCGGTAACCTGCACGTCCTTCATGCGGAACAGAATTTCGCGGGTGACCGATGATCCTCTTTTTCCGTACCCGATAACGCCCATTCTGAATTTCATTGCATTTCCTCCTTTTTAGACCTCGGGGCTCTGCCCCGAACCCTGCTTGAAAACTTTTTGGAATGAAGTTAAAATTGGATTGCAAGCAATCCAATTTTTCAAGGCTTTCAAGAACTTTGACCCTATTGGATTTTTATTTCTATCTATACATCCTGCTGATTCTGATGTAGCAAATGGTAGAGATGTTTCATTTATAGTATAGCATACAGGAAATTCGCTTGTCAAGCGCGGTAATTGAAATATATCGAAATTCAAAGAGCGTGTCCATGTTTACAGGGATTCGTCTCCGTCGGTCAGCGCCGGAAAGAGCAGACAGCCGTTCCGACGGAATTTGAGAATCCATTCGTCCAAGGTTTCTCTTGTCCATCCGAGGTGTTTGGCAATGCAGTCGCGGCAGAGGTAGTCGCTGTCGCATTTTCCGATGAACTTCCGATGCGCGCCGATGTCCATGGTGTCAAGGTTTCTCCCGCAGGCTCGGCAGGTCATCTCTCCTCCAGTCTGCAACGGTACAAGCGACAGCCGTGTCCCTCTAGCTGACCCCCGAGTTGACAAGCGTCCGCAGGCTATCCACAACCGTGTTGTATTCCGCGCTGTAGGGCGTGTACTCGATGTCCATGTTCAGGTTTTCCGCCATCCACGCGTCGCGCTCGAACACTTCCTTTTCCAGTTCGTTGCACTTTGAATCCAGTTCTTCAACCGGGATGATGTACTTGCTTGACGATTCAAAGCCCGCGTCCTTGGTGTTGATGTGAATCTGAAAGACCCTGCCGCCGAAATCCACGTCCGCATAAAGGTTTTCGTCGGTGCTGTCCCCGCTGTCGTCGCCGATCAGCTTTCCCGTCCCTTCCGACGGCTTTTCCTCCTTCTTTTTGCACCCCGCCAGAACGGAAGCGAACGCCAGAAGTGCCAGAAGAAGGGCAAGGATTCTCGTTTTTGTTTTCATGCTTTGTCTTTGTCTCCTTTCGGTTTGGATTTACGGTTTGGTATAGGTATAACAGAAGGTGTTGTTCCCGAGGATGTTCTTCTTCATGAGCATTGCAAGCGTTTCGCTGTCGTACCGGTACTCGGCATAATCCCACAGCTTCAGGTTGTTGAAATCCCGCTCCAGATGTCCGAAGACGCTCCCGTATTCGTGGACAAAAAGATTACCCTCCAGATTGTAGCGCTCTGTTCCCCAACCGAAACCGTCCACAATCGAGCAGGCATTGCCCCACGTTGTGTTGTCGTGCATCCGCACATTCTCATAAAGCGGGTTCACGCCGTTAAAGGAATCGGCAAACACCTGACCGCCGTTGCTGCCTGCGCCGATTGCTCTCGCTCTTCCGAAGCCGCATCCCGTCCGCCGCATCAGGTTGCCCGAAATATCCCAATTCTTGCACTTGAAGTTCTCGTTGTTCGCCTGATTTTCGGTGACGTTCATCCAGAACTCGATGTTGGAAGAGTTGTTCTCGTAGCAGTTGTCCGTAACCTCAACGTTCTGCATCACAACCCGCGTGAGTCCTTCCCAACTCGACTGCTGACTGGAAGTCGCGCCGTCGAAAATCTGGTGCAGGTAGTTGTTCAGAATACGGAAGCGGTTGCAGTTACCCGAGTTCTGAATGCCCTCGCCAAAGCGGGTGGGTTCGTCTCTGCCACCCCATGTATAGCCCTGTACGCTTCCGCCGCACCATGCGATTTCGCAGTTGCGAACCGTAAAGTCGACCGCCTGATTGACCGAGATTCCGTGGCATCCGTAATACTTGAACGCGAGGTTATCCAGTGTGACGTTCCGGGAAACACTCTCTGTGCCGCCGAAGAAGCCGTAGCCCTCAACCACCAGTTTGATCCTGCTGAACACCTCGGCGGGATTTCCGCCCTCGCAATAGAGATACAGGCGGCTTTCGGCGGGATTGTGGTAGAACTCCAGATGTTGGGAAAGATCCTTCTGATCCGTAAACGGGCGGGCATGGTGGGTCAGCGTTCCGAAGCCCGTGGGAACCGTTCCGAGTTCGATACTGGTGTCGACCGCGTTTTTCTTCGTGATCTTCACACCCCACCCCTCGTCGTCGTTGAAAATGATGTTTCCGATGTCGTTGCCGTCCGCCCCGTCAACCGAGGTGATGTAAGAGCCGGGAATATCCAGCTTCGGGTATCGATCGGAAATATCGATGCCGTCATAATTCTTTCCGGGCGGGTTCGGCGTTTCGTAAGCGCCGCTGTAAACCCAGAGATTTTCGCCGACCTTCGTCCAGTCCGAGGTCTTTGACGCGTCGATGTAGTTGGCAAAAATCGGTTTTGCGCCCGTCCCGTAGGCAGAGAAGGTCACGTCGGCTTTGGTGAGGAAGCGCCCCTCCATGTTCCAGATATCGCCGCGCCGGAACAGAATCACGCTCCCGGCGGGAACGCTTGTGTTATTGACCCGCGCCAGCGTTTTCCACGGTCTCGCTTCGGACAGCCCGTCGTTGGAGTCGTTCCCCTCGCTTGACGAAACGTAATAGATTTTCCCGCTCCCCGTTACGCTGTATTCGCTTTCCGCGTTCAGGATCGCGTCTCTTGCGGACTCGAAATTGCGATCCAGCATTCCGATGAATTCGCTGTCCGCAAACTGCATATTGTCAATATTCGGCATCACTTTTGTTTCCTTTACCGTTTCCAGACGGATGATTTCCGCAGTCACACCCGAAAGTTCTTTTTCAAAAAACAGTTCCACCAACCGCTCCGTCTGATTGAATTCCCCGTCCAGTCCGTTTCCGACGAACCGCAGAATTCCGTCGCGGCATTCGTACAGCATATTCAGATCCTCGGTTGTATCGAACCCGACGTAGATATAGTTGCCCCCCGTCGGCTTCTCTTGGGAGAGAGCGACCGCCAGTCTCACGCCGCACAGCCTGCCGAAACCCGCGCAGACCGCTTTTGCCGCGGCTTCATACCCCGTGCGGGCGGCAACCGTGTATTTCCCGATCTCCGAAGAGCCGAGGGAGATTGCGGTATGCGGATAGGTATAAACCGCCCCGAACCGCTCGCCCGTTGCAACGACAAGCCCGTTGTTCTCCCTGTCCTGATACAGTTCGACAAATCGGTTGACGGCGTTCTCCAACGCCTCGTCCGAGCCGCCGTAAATGCGCAGCTTTTTGCCGTCAAACGTCCATCCGTAGTCGTAATAGGTCATTCCCTCGGTGGAAACATTGCCCGCGCGGTTGGTGTCGCCGATCAGGATTTCGTATTCCTGCTCCGCACTGCCGCCGTCGGGTTTCACGTCCATCCACTGACCGAAATAGTCCTTGACGAGGTTGTAAAACAGCGTGGCGGCGCTGTTCAGGTTGCCGTCCGCCCCGCTCTCTCCGAACACGATGCGGAAGCGGTTTCCCGACACGATGTAGCGGTCTCCGCTCCCCGCGGTGCGGGATTCGGTATAAGACCCCACATCCTTTTCCCCCGTTTTTCCCGTTCCGCCGGTTTCGTCCCCGTCGCCCGACCCGCGCCCGCAGGCTGCCGTCAGGAGCACAAGAACGCCGACCAGAGACAGGCACACTGCCCGAATGATTGTTTTCATGGATAGCCCTTTCCGTTTCATGGTAATGGATTCCCGGATCACAGAATCGGGAACAGTTCCGAGAACGAAGCGCCGTCCTCAACGATATCCGCATGGTTGGAAGAAGCAACCGATACCGTCAGCACGTCCGCCTTCTCTGTTATCAGCAGTCGGAATTCCGCCGTTTCATATGGTTTTCTCATAGAAAATTCCCCCTCATCATTTGTTGCTGTTGCTCCGCGCGTTGCCACAGTCATTGACATGTGACCGTCTGCGCATTGCAATCGTACACAACCGTATAGGTCGGACCGCAGATTTCCGCGCCCCCGATTTTTGCGTAAGCGCAGACCAGGAAGGTCACCTTGCCGTCCGTGAAAGCGGATTCGGGAATGTCGTTGACGCAATAGGTGAAATATGCGGTATCCTCGCCCTGCCCGGTCACGCAGTCGGTCGGAAGATCCACCGGAACGCCGTCCGCCAGAATCTGCTTGTAAACGTAGTTCCGAACCGTTCCCGTTGCAACCGTTTCCGTTACCTTGTTGCCAAGGCAGAGTTTGAAGCCGAATTCCTCATACGCTTCAAAGTCGTAATCGTCGATCACGCCGATCAGGCGAAGCGCCCGCCCGTCTTTTTTCGCCTGTGCGCCCAGAAGCCGCACTGCGTCGCCGTCAAACACGCGGTCGCGCTTGGCGTTCGCCTCGGCTGCCGCCTCCGTGTTGAAAAAGCCGATATAATCGATGACGTATTTCGTTGCGGTGTCGGTCGGGAATCCGATTCCAACCGTTCCGCTCGTCGGGTTTTTATGCCCGTCCAGATAAATTCTCGTCACATACCAACCGTCCCCTGCCTCGGTTGTCCGGATCTCTTTCACGGTTGCCATTTTATCCTCGCCGTCCCCGATCTGAACCGTGACGTTTTCGGTTGTAAACGCCGTCGGCGCCGTTGTGTTTCCGTCCGCGTCCGTCGTTTTGTATTTCAGTTCGACAAGCGTTGTCCAGACCATATCGAGTCCCGCGCCCGACAGGCAGATCGGCGACCATACGGTTTCCCGTTTGGTAACGATCACCAGATTGCCGTTTGCGTCATTGGAAAAGTCTCGGTCGTCGTGCGGGTTCAGTTGCGTAACGCCGCTGTCGGTTTTCCAGTTGAATCCGCTCTCGTATTGAATCCCCGTCAGGCGGATGACCCGCCCGCTCCGCGAACCGTCCGCGTTTTCGGGGAAGGTGTATGTTTCGTCCTTTGCCAGACGGATGCTCTCCCCCTCGTGCAGCGCCGCCTGCGCCGCTTCTGCCGCTTCCACCGTCTGGAACAGCCCGATGTATTCGATTACAAGCGTTGTCCCCTCGGTAAGCCCGCTGAAGTTGAGTTTGTTACAGCTGTTCAGATTGGTATCGTTATCCCCGTTGACCTTCCAGTTTCCAAAGGGTCTGCCTTCCGCCGTCGGGGTCAGCGCGCAAACGGTTTCCACCCAACCGCCGTCCGCGCGGAGTTCCAGACTGCCGCCCGACGAGAGGTCGTTTCCCGTCCCCGTAAAAGCGGCTGTTCCGTCCCGGGTTTCCCCGAGAACCCGATAGCGGATTGCCAATGCGTTGATGTCATAGAATGCGCCCCAACCGTTGGTATCCGGGTATGCAAAGCCCGAAACAAAGGTCAGCTCCAGCCTTCCCGCTCCGTTGATCTTCGCGCAAAGGTTTCCGTCCGCGTCATTGGAGATTTCTGCGGGATAATTTCCCCCGTTGTAGTCGGCAAACACAATGCCGTCTCCGGTTTGGTAGTAATTGTAATAGCTGACCGCTCCGCTTGCCGACCGAACGTCCGCGAACCGATAAAGCACGCCTTTTCCGTTCCCGACAATCTCTCCGCCGCCCGTGCCGTCTGCGGCGGTTGTCGGAACGGCAAATCCGAGCGTCAGGCTCAGAACCATACACACCGCGAGTAAAAATCCGATTCTTCTTTTCGTTTTCATAGCGTTTTCCTCCATGATTCTGTCAGACAATTTGATTTCCGTAACCGTGGCGCTGTGATGTTCCCTGCGATCCCTCCTTTTCCATGTCCGCCGTTTTGCGGTCAGGACTCTTCCGTCTCCTGATCCTCCGCCGCAAACACCCGCCGGATCTCTTCCAGATAGCCGTATCCGTTAACGGTATCGGGTTCGAGATAGCTCCCCTCTGTCCACTCGTTCCACGAGTTGATCGTGACAAGTGGCGTCTGCTCGGGGTGCGCGTCGAGGTAGTCCTTTGCCGCCTGCAACGCCTTTCCAAAGCATTCGGGCGTATTGTTTGTAATGAAGTCGCGCTTCAGGTCATAGCAACGCAGGTTATTGTCCCATCCGACGGAGATATGCGGGTAATACGGAACGTCATATTCCCTGTCGTACCGCTCCCATTGCTGTCTGACCGTTCGGAAGATTTCGGTATAATCCCCCTTCGGATGGCTGACCAGATGCGCGAACTGGTAGTTGGTAATGCTGTCGATGTGCAACAGTTTCACTGCGTCCAGTGTGCTTCCGCTATGCTCGGAATCCACGCCGCTGAGGTTGACCGCGTTCTCCGACCACGCGCAAAGCTGCAATTCCAGCCCGGGGAAGCCTGCGTCGGTCACCTTTTTACGGAACGCGTCGAGCGCCTGCGCGGTGGCTTCGATTCCGCCAAGCCCTCGGATCAGGTTTTCCACGTCGTAAATTAAGAACACGGGTTTCCCGTCGATCTTATAATAGGACGGATGCGTGAAATACTGCGCGATGGCTCTGTCGCAGATTTCGTCAAAATCGGGTCTGCGCACCCAGCCGTGCCAGATCATGCTGTTGATATGGTTGATGCGCTTATCCCACATATAATTGACGTCGTGGTTCGCCCACATGAGGTAGAACTTCACTCTGTCGTTGTTTTTCGCTTTTAAGTACCCGTTATTCAGGCATTGGTCGAGGAACGGTCTGCCGTCGAACCAGTACCAATCGTAAATAAAGACATTGACTCCGTACTCTGCGGCGCACGCGATCTGTCTTTCCATCACGCCGGGGTCGGCTTCGTTTTCGTAGCCCCAGATCGGTTTCGCGCCCGAATATTTCCACCCGGGCTTATCCGTCGGTGACATGACCGTTTGCCACTCCCCGATCCCCTTTTCCCAGAAAATCCTTGTGCGCGGTTCGTCTCCCGTAAATGCAGGCCAGATATACGCCGCAACGTCATACTTTCTCTTTCCCATCTTTTCGCTTCCCTCCCTATTACTGTTATTATACCACCCATTCGCTTCCCTGTCGTGCCATTGTCTATAAAAAAGAGTGACAATACTTTACCTTGATTGTGCAAAACAGCGGGAGGGAAGACCTTGGGACTCTGTCCCAAGCCCTGCTTAGGGGACTTCTTAAGGAGAAGTCCCCTAAGAACCTTCAAGACCTTGAACTCAATTGGATTTAGGTCTCTATTTGTACATTGTACAGATTTTAATGTAGCCATATTCCGTGCTGCGAATTCCGGCTGCTACGAACAAAATCCCGTCGAGCGGGATTTTGGCGGCTGTCGCCTTTCTCCGCTACCGGATAGAAATGGTTCAGGTTAGTGAATGGACGGCAGGCGGGTTGATTTGCGGGGCGCTCCCTGCGGATTGCGCCCCTGTAGAATACGTAAACCATTGGAAATGAAATGTTGTAGGGAACGACCCATGTGTCGTTCCGTGACGGGGGAAAGATACCTGTTGACTTATTCATATGGAAAGCGGAGATTTATCCCCCCTCATCAGTCGCTAAACGCGACAGCTTCCCCCCAAGGGGAAGCCTTCCGTAGGTTCTGCAAACTGTATAAAGAGTGCTTCAAACTTTAACAACTCTTATTTTTAACTTTTCAACAGGTTACGCACCCTGCAGGGGCGCAATCCGCAGGGAGCGCCCCGCATTCCCCCGCCCCCGCTAACAACTAACTTCCTACCATTTCTATCCGGTAGCGGAAGCGAGGCGTAAGCCGTCCCAATCCCGCTCGACGGGATTGGGCGCGGGAGCAGCCGGAATTCGTAGCACGGCAAACGGCTACATCCAAAATCTGCACAAACAAAAAAAGAGGATCAAAAATCCCCTTAGTTGAAGGTCTTGAAGGTTCTTAGGGGACTTCTCCTCAAGAAGTCCCCTAAGCAGGGCTTGGGACAGAGTCCCAAGGTCTTAACCCCTACCCCCCGATAATCACCTCAAATGCGTAGTGGCGCTGACGGAACTCACCGGGAGTCTCGCCGATCTGCTCCATGAAATTGCGGTAGAAGGAGCGGAGGGAGTTGTAGCCGCAGTCAAAAGCGATCTGCGTAATGCTCTTGTCCGTGTTGGTGAGGAAATAACAGCTCTCGTGAATCCGAAAGCGGTTGACATATTCGGTAAAGGACATCCCCGTCTGCTCGGAGAACAGGCGCGAAAGATAGGAGTAATGATAGTTCAGAGTCGTGGAAAGAAGCTGAAGAGAGCAGTCGGCATTGTAATGGTTGCGGACGTAGTCAAAAATCTTCGCAAGCAGAGTCTCGTCGCTCTTCCCGCGGCATTGGTATTCCGCAGTCCGATCGAAGCAATCCACCAAACGGTAAAGCGTGCTCTTGATGTGCACCAACCGATCCTCCCGCCGCAGAGTCCGCAAATCGTCGAGCAGATCCTGCGGAAGCGAAAACAGATTGCTCACGGGCAGATTCTGATAGGCAAATTCGCTGAACGCCTTGACATACCCGGACGAAAAGATGCAGGAGAAAAACGTGTTGGGATTGGGAGATTCCATGGAATGCACCTGATTCGGGAAAACCAGAACCGCCGCCTCGGGCGTGACGCGGTAAGCCTTCTTATCCACCGTCACGGTGCACTCCCCGCTCGTAATCACGATAAATTCAAAAGAACCGTGCAGATGCGACGGAAAAGACAGGCGATTTCCCTCGTTGAATTGCAGATCGTTCGGATTCAGAGAATGCGTCAATTCGTAAAACATAGCGCCCTCCCAAAACATCAAAAATTGACACATCCATTATATCAAAATCCGAAAGAATTGTCAAGAGCATTTTCCCTGCCTTCCCGCCCGAAAACAAAAAGACGTCCACAATACCAAAACCGGAAGTTATTTTTTGTCTATATTGACCATGTCAAGCCATCAGATCGGCAAAACGGATTCCTGTTACAACCGTCGCAAAATGCTAAATATTGTCCATAAAAAGGGGCAAACCGCAGAAGCGATCCGATCGCTCCGCAGCCTGCCCCCATTATTGCATTATATGTCTTTGAGATCGGTTTCCGCTCCGTCAATCAGAATCCTGTCCGCATCCGCAAAGTTTCCCCGCAGAACCGGATTCCGAACCCCCGCCATGCGGATCGCGGCGTTCGCCACACCATGGAACGTGTTGTCGCTGATCTCCACACGGTCGTGAATCTTCGGCGTTTCCGCATCCCGGAATCCAGAAACGGAAACGCGGACAAACGCACTGCCTCCCAAAGCGTTGCAGTCCTTCATGCGGTTTCGGCGGAACACCAGATCGCGGACGCGCCCGGACTCGAACCAATATTGCGCCAGATCGGTCGCCGTCAGCGCCGAACAGCCGCACTCCATCTCGTTATCCTCAATCAACAGCTTCCCACCGCCCGAAATGCGAAGGTTCGGAAAATGGCGAAAGCGATTCTTCCAAACGTGCACATCCGGCATCCGCCCGGGATTTTCCACAAAACACCCCGCGCGCGCCGCCGACTCGCCAAAGAGAAATTCGCCCGCAATGCGGATGGCGGTCAGTCCGTCCCCCTCAAACGCGGCTTCCGATACGCGGAATTCCGACGCGATTTCCATGGAAGCGGGATCGATCAGCCGTAACCGATCCCCCGCGCGGTAAACGTTCACGCCCTTTTGCTCGTGGTGCTTCAGCCGCACCCGGAGCGCGCCCTTTTCCGCAGACTCCAACTCGGTATAGATTCCATGGACATTCACGGCGTCGTCCATGGTGTTCTCAATCAGGCAGTCGTGGATTTCGATCAAGCCGCTGCAGTTGACAAAATGAAGCGCGTCGGCGGTGAGAGAAAACGCCGCCCCGTGATATGCGGAATCGGTGCGGAAACGGTCGATTTCCATGTTTTCGCAGGTCTGCGCGATTACACCCATCCCGCATCCGCGGCGAACGGTGATATTCCGAACCGTTGTATCTTCGCTGTCGCAGAGCCAGATCACATCCAGATCGCGACCGCCCTCCACAATGGTCAGCCCGCGCTCGCCCTCCCGCATCCGAAGCCCGGACGGCGTTCCCGACAGATAGCGGAATCGGATTCCCCCTTCCGCCTCTTCGGCAGAAACGTCGCAGATCGGCGCGGGCAGATTTTCCCGCTGATCGCGGCAATGCGCGGTGAAAAGATACTGCACCCCAAACGGCTCGATCTTGTGCAGGGGCATCATCCGCTCGTCGGAGCGGAGTTCCCACCCCTCACGCAGGAAAACAATGTCGCCGTTCTCCACGCGGTAAGGCGTTTTGGTTCGGTCGATCTCCATGAAAAAGCCGTCGTCGGTAAGGTCGCGAAACCGCAACTCCGCAACGGGCGGCAGGGCGCGGTCAAAAATGATGTTCTCCAAGGTCAGCCCCTTGCAGGCAACTGCCGCAAACAGAAACGCCTTGCCGTGGAAAACGAACACCGAACCGCCGCCGTCCACCGTCAGATTCCGCATCCGCTCCAGCAGAAACACAACCTGCTTGACTCCGCAGTTATTGTTGCTGACCGCGCAGAACCGCTCGCGCGCACCGTCCGCGTAAAAATGATAGATTCCCCGTTCAAACGCCAGTTTCGCGCCGTCGGAGGAACGCAGTTCCGCCAGTGCCGCAACCACTGCGGGCGTGGCGTTTTGTCCGTCCGAAAAATCGGCGGCGCGGAATTGAAACAGCTTCGCCATATCCGTTTTTCTCCTTTTTTACATTCCCAACCTGAACCGCAACCAGAGATAAAGCGCGAGTTGCCAACAGAGACCGAGTAGCGCCACAACGCGAAAATACCAATGCCGGGTCTTGTGGCGGAAAACCAGCATTCCGAGAAGCGCCCCGACCGCGCCGCCGAGGAACGCAATGCCGAGCAGCACCGACTCCTTGATCCGCCACGCATGGCATTTTGCCTTCAGTTTGTCGATCCCGTACAGCAAAAACGCAAAGATACTGACCACTGCGTAAACACAAAGTAAAATCAATGACGGCTTCATTTTTGCCCTCCTTATTCGTCACATAGCGCAATTATACCACATTTCGGGCGGTTTGTCAAGCAATTTTTGTGCCACCTGTTGACAAATGCGCAAAAAAGTGGTATACTGATAGTAAAGAAGGACATTCCATCAAACGGAGGCATATCCATGAATCAGATCATTACCATCGGCAGAGAATTCGGAAGCGGCGGACGCGAATTCGGAAAACGGCTCGCAGAGGAACTGGGCTACGCGTACTACGACCGCGAAATCATGGAGGAAATCTCCAAGCGCACACAGCTTGCGGAAAGCTATATCCACCATATCGTGGAGGGCGCGCCCGGGGTCTACTACCCCATCACCGTCGGAAAGACCCTGCACGCCGCCGAGCCGGACTATCTCCTGCGGCAGTATACCTCGGTCTATGCCGAGCAGGCAAACACCATCCGCGACATGGCGGAGAAATCCGACTGCGTGATCGTCGGTCGGTGCGCGGACTATATCCTGCGCGAACAGCATCCCCTGCGCCTCTTCATCTACTCCGACATGGCAAGCAAACTGGCGCGGTGTCGCGAGAAATCCCACGAGGACGACGCGCTCACCGACAAACAGCTCGCGCGCAAAATCCGCAAGGTTGACCGCAACCGCTCCCGCTACTACACCTACTACACCGGGCAAAAGTGGGGCGACCGCACCAATTACGACCTCATGATCAACACCTCATCCCTCTCCATCAAAGGCGCGGTGCATTCACTGGCGGAATTGTTGCGGCATGAAGCGGCGGAAAAAGGAAACGTCTGATCAAAAAGAGCAACGAACCATCCGGTTCGTTGCTCTTTGACTGTAGACAAAAGACGTTAGCCACAAAAAAGAGCGAATCTGAACGACGCTTTTTCTTTGACCATGTAGGCGCAAAGAAAAAGGCTTTGCAAAAAGAAAGCGCCGATAAGAGGATTTCGCCGTCTGCGGACGGCGACGAGGGCTTCGCGCCCTCGACTGCGCCGCCTTTTGAAAAAGGCGGGCGAAAACTTTTACTGCTTTGTCTACAGTTTGAGAGCAACGAACTATTCGGTTCGTTGCTCTTTTATTTCTCTCTTTTCACACCGCGCAATGCTCGGGCTTCGCCTCGGGGTGCAGGCGCCATGCGGGAGTGCGCACCCAAACGCTTGTCGTGTCCGTTACATGATAGATCCGGTCGATCTCTTCAAGCACCGCGACCGAACGCTCGGAAGCGAGCGGGTCACCGTCATGCGCGATCAGTTCTTCGTCCGCAACCGAACGCAGGTAGAGCAGGCGGAAGATCCGCCCCGTTGCAATCGGCTCGGGCAGGGTCTTGCGGTAGTGCTCCAGCACCTGCGCGACCTCGGTCACCTTTTCGGGATTCAGGATACGGAACGGCGCGCGGTTGCCGTGGCTTTCCCGCTTCAGACCGACCTCGGTGTCAAGAACCGCCTTGTACAGCGCCTCGTCCGCACAGCAGAATTCCCATTCCACGTAAGCGCGGAGCGCCGACTGCGCGTCGGCAAACTCGCCCGTATACAGTCCCGCCACAATGAATTCGTTTGCGTCCTCAAAAATCCCCTCGGAGTACGAGAAACCGCCCTCCATGCGCTCGAGTTCCGGAACAAGCCGCTCCTGCAGCCGTTCGGTCAGCACGCTTGCGCCGAAACCGCCCCACGGCGCGCACTTCGCCATGCTGATTTCGGGGAAGGAAATCCACCGGAGCGAGGTGCTCTGCGCCACCTTTTCGGGCACGGCGGACGCCATGAAGCAATCCACGCCCGCAAAGGCATCGGTATTGCCCTGCGCCGCTTTCGCAAACGCGTCCCACTCCCCGTCGGTAAACGAATCGAAGAGCCACGTGGAAACGATGATCTTCGCGTTCGGCATCAGTTCGTTCAACAGCGCGCGGCAGTGCGGCAGAAGGCGCAGGTATCCGTTCCCGCCCCACGGCGCGCAGGCGGGGCAGGTGCACCCGCCCTGATCGTATGGCCAGAGGATGACGTAATCCATCCGCAGATCGGCAAATTTTGCAAGCATCTCCCGCCGCTCGCGCAGAATTTCCTCCACGCCGCCCTGAACGGAGGGGCAGATTTCGCAACCGTAATGCCCGAGCGGAACTTTTTTGTAGCCGTTCTCCACCTCGAATCTTGCCCGCAGGGACGCGGGCGAGGAAGAAAAGCCCTCGTTTGCAAGCATGAGAATCGACGCGCCCATTCCCACGCGGTTCGCGTATTGCAGAACCGTGTGCAACCGCTCGGTCAGCGCCACAGCCTCCGGGTCTTCCATCGAGGCGAAATGGTGCATATCGAACCAGACCAACAGCTCGTTATATCCCCGCATGGCGCTCAGCACCACGCGTTCCAACACCTCTTCAATCGGCGCGGCGTGGTAGAAGTTTCCGAAGTGCGTTGCGAAATACATTCCGCGCAGGGGCTTGACGGGCGTAAAGGTGACCGCTTCCGCAAGCGGGGTGAAGCCTCCCCTGCCGTCGAATTTCAGTCTGCGGAGCAGAACCCCGACCCCGTGGAACACTGCCGACAGGGTTGCGCCGGACACCGCCGCGCCGTCCGTCCCGGGAAGCAGACGGAACGTATCGTCGGTAAGGCTCGGGTCAACCGCCACCCGAATGCCGTAGCCGTCCCGCGCGTCGGTTTTCACGCCGCGCTGTGCCAATTCCTTTTCGCAAGTCCGGGAAAGAATCCCGAACGCGTCCGCATCCATTCCGCCGTTCGTCAGATAAACCGATTTCATATCCGATACTCCGTTATCGTTTTTTCAGATGTAAAATAACGCACACCCTTTTTGGGGGTGTGCGTTATTTTGTCCCGATTAAGCCTTCTTTGCGTCAGCCTTGATGTCGAGAACCTTTTTGCCATTGTAAAAGCCGCAAACCTTGCAGACGCAATGGTTCTTCACGAACGCGTCACAAGCAGGGTTGGAGCACTTTGTCATGCCCGGCATAGAGAGCTTGCTGTTGTTGGAGCGTCTCTTGTCTCTGCGTGCTTTCGATACCTTCTTCTTCGGTACTGCCATATCTACACCTCCTCTTGCACGGTTCGTGCATAATTACTTACTCTTTGTTGTTCTCATCCTTGTCAAACAGCGTTCCGAGAATCGCCCATCGCGGATCAGGTTCCCGTTTCGGGCAACCGCAGTCCCCGAGTTTCAAAGGCTTCCCGCACTTCGGGCAAAGCCCGGGGCAATCCGGCGAGCAAAGGAAACGCATTGGGAAGGAAAGCAGAACTTCTTCCCGCACCAGACTGTCGAGATCGAGCATTCCGTTTTCGATCACGGCGTACTCGTCGACATTCTCTTCCAGTTGCTTTTCGCTGAGCGTACTCTTTGCGGCGACCGTTCTCTCCAGCGTAACGGAAAATTCTCCCGTCACAGGCTCAAGACATCTGGCACACGCCGCGCGATACCCCACCGTTGCCGTCAGGGTCAGGCGCATATACCCCGCGCTGTCGGTCACCTCGCCCACGATGTGGGTCGGACCTTCCATTTCGGGGAGTGCGTTCTCATCCTGCGGAAGCAGACCGTCAAAAGCGATCCTGTTGATTTCGCCGCGCAGCATCGGGCGCATATCCAGAACCATGACCATCCCTCCCATCCGGTTGACAACCGGCAGTTGACATAAAATGCGACAATATATATTATACCGTGTTTTCGGACGTTTGTCAAGAGTTTTTTCGCACTTTTTCCGCTTTTTGCCCGCCGAAGTCTCCAAAATGATTGACAAACGGGCAAAAAACGGGTATAATAAAGGAAAGAACACAGGGAAAGGAGCTACTATGCGAATCTCGGGCATTGTCTGCGAATGCAATCCGCCCCATGCGGGGCATCTGTATCTGACGGATCGTGCCCGTGCCGACGGCGCTGACGCGGTGGTTCTTGTGATGAGCGGTTGCTTCACCCAACGCGGCGAGGCGGCGATTCTCTCCCCGCGTGTGCGGGCGCAGATGCTCCTTTCGGGCGGCGCGGACGCGGTGTTTGAGTTACCCTTCCCCCATTGCGCGGCGCATGGCGAGGCGTTCGGCGCGGCGGGGGTCTCCCTGTTGGCTCGGCTCGGCGTAACCGACCTCTGGTTCGGCTCGGAGTGCGGCGACCTCGACCTTCTGCGCACAGCGGCGGACATCACTGCTTCCCCCGCGTTTCTCTCCGCTTACCGCGAAAAAACGCGCGCGGGGCACGGCACGGCATTCGCCTACGCCGACTGTCTGCGGGAAGTCATGTCCGATGCGCCGACCTCGCCGAACGACCTGCTCGCGCTTTCCTATCTCCGCGCGCTCGGGCAATACGGCAACATTACCCCGCACACCGTCCGCCGCACGGGCGCGGGCTATCACGACAAAACGCTCCCAACGGGCGGCTTCCCCTCCGCAACCGCTTTGCGCGGGCTTCTTCTGCGGGAGGGGGTCGGTGCGCTGTCCCCTTACTTCTCCCCCGATAATTTCGCGCTTCTCCGCGCGGAATGCGAAGCCGGGCGCGCGCCCGCCGACCTGTCCCGTCTTGACCCTGTTCTGCTTGCCTGTCTGCGCACGACTCCGCCCGCTACGCTTGCCAAAGCCGCGGGTTTGGGCGGCGGCATCAGCGAACGGCTCTCGGAACTTGCCCGCACGCGCCCCGATCTGGATTCGGTTCTGCGCGGCGCGGAGGTCAACTGCCCCGTCTCCCGCCTGCGGCGCGGTCTGCTCTTTGCGTTGACAGGCGTAACCGAGTCGGATCTGCTTGCCGAGCCTGCCTACGCGGTGCTTCTTGCGGCGAACCGCACGGGCTGTCGGTTTCTCGCCGAGCGGCGGCGCTCGGGTTCAATCCCGATCGCCACCAAGCGCCGCGAAGTTCCCGACGTCCCCGCCGCGCTCCGTCAGCTTGCCTTTTCCGAGGCGGCGTTCGGGCTTTGGTCTCTCTGTCTCCCCCTCCCCGCCGCCCCGTCCGATTTCCTGCGCGCATCCGCGTACATAGGATGCGAGGGACGCGCCAAAGGGGGCTTTTAAGGAAAGCCCCCCTCTGGACTCCCGCAAACCTTTTCACCCAGACATACAGAGTGCAAACATAGTGCCACTGACGTTTGGTTGGGGTGAAATGACACAGAGCGTATAGCGTTTTGTGGGATATAAGCTATTCGCGGTAATGTAACCGACAACCGAAACGGAACGACACACGGGTCGTTCCCTACAACGTTTTATTTTTAACGGGTTAAGCACTCTGCAGGGTCGTAATCCGTAGGGAACGACCCGTGTGTCGTTCCGCACCAATCATCAACTAACTTCCCTACCATTTCTATCCGGTAGCGGGAGCGAGGCGTAAGCCGACAAAATCCCGCTCGACGGGAT
>CAVGEJ010000025.1:0-23389 GCA_963628215.1 Eubacterium sp. CAG:180 | reverse complement strand
GTCGGTCACGATCAGCCCGGGGGCGGCAAACTGCACGTCCTCGGTCAGGAGCGCGTGCGTCCCCACAACCGTCTGCAATGCGCCCGAGGCAAGCCCCGCCTTGATGTCGCGCTTCTCTTTTGCTCCCGTTGCGCCGACCAACAGCGCGCAGGAAATGCCCATTTCGGCGAACAGCGCGGACAGTTCGGCGTAGTGCTGGCGCGCCAGAATTTCGGTTGGCGCCATGAGAACCGCCTGCCGTCCGCTCTGCACCGCGATCAGCATTGCCGCCGCCGCGCAGACGGTTTTTCCGCATCCCACGTCGCCAACGACCATGCGGCGCATGGGAACGTCGCCCGCCATGTCGCGGCGGATTTCCCCGATGACGCGCTCCTGCGCGGCGGTCAGGCGGTAGGGGAGTTGCGCCGTCAGGCGGGAGATGTCGCCTGCGGGGCAGGGCGGCGCGTCGTGCGTGCGGGTGCGCTCCCGCGTGATGAGCGAGCCGAGCGCCGCTTCAAAGAATTCGTCGTAGACCAGCCGCCGCCGCGCGATTTTCAACGCTTCGGCATCCTCCGGCAGGTGGATGTTGCGCTCCGCGTAGGAGATGGTGCAGAGCGCGCGCGCCTTGCGGATTTCGGGCGGGAGGCTGTCCTCTTCGTCGGTTGCGAGCAGATTCAGCGCGGCGGCGATGTCCTTTGCGATCTGCTTGGGGCTGATGCCGTCGGTTCTGCGCCAGACGGGGTGCAGGTCGGGAAGTTTCTCGCCCTCGCGCACCCGCTCGGCGGCGGGGGAGGACATGGAGAGGGCGTTATAGCCCTTCCGTTCAACGCGCCCCCAGAAGCGGTACTCCGCGCCGACCTCGAACGCGTCGCGGAGGTAGTCCTGATTGAAGTAGACGATTTCGCAGGACGCGCTCTCGTCGTAGGCACGGAATTTCAGAAAGCTTTTCCGGCTACGCAGCCTGACGCATTTCGGCTGTGTTGCGACGGTCAGCACGACGGCGCTTTTCCCGTCCTCCCGTGCCTCGGCAAGCAGGCAGACGTCCCCCCGGTTTTCATACGCTCTCGGGTAGTGCTCCAGCAGTTCGCCCAGTGTTCGGATGCCCATTTTTTCATAACTTGCTGCCCGCGCTTTCCCGACCCCGGGCAGGGTGGTTACGGGCGATTCTCTTGTTATCATGGTTGATTCCTTTTTTAAGACCTTGGGACTCTGTCCCAAGCCCTGCTTAGGGGACTTCTTAAGGAGAAGTCCCCTAAGAACCTTCAAGACCTTCAACGCAAAGGGGTTATTACCTCTTTCTTTTTGTTGTGCGGATTTTGGGTGTAGCCATATTCCGTGCTACGAATTCCGGCTGCTCCCGCGCAAAATCCCGTCCAGCGGGATTTTGGCGGCTGTCGCCTCTCTCCCGCTACCGGATAGAAATGGTTCAAGTTAGTTATTAACGGATGGCGGGTTGATTTGCGGGGCGCTCCCTTCGGATTGCGCCCCTGTATAGTGCGTAAGCCGTTGGGAATGTAACATTGTAGGGAACGACCCGTGTGTCGTTCCGTATCGGTTGAATGTTACTTGTTGACGGCGGTACAATGCCATACCAAAGCACCATTGCCTACAAAACAAGTGCGAAGCCGCACTTTGCAAAGCATTCGCACCTCCCAACCAACCCAAAAACTTCCCTGCGCGGCAACCGCCGTCCTCAAAATCGGAAAAAATTTTGCAAACCAACCCGGCGGTTGCCGTGCAGGGAAGTTCGGGGAGAGTTAGGGAGGTTTGGAGGGTAGAGAACCCCCTCCGAAAGGGGGTTCTCTGCGCCTCCAAGGTCTTCCTATCCCTTTTTCTCAACCTACCCTCTCCGCCGCGACGAGGGTGTTGCGGAGAAGCATCGTGATGGTCATCGGTCCGACACCACCCGGGACGGGCGTGATGAAGGAGCAAAGCGGGGAAACCGAGGGGAAGTCCACATCGCCCACTAACTTGCCCGAAGCGTCGCGGTTCATCCCAACGTCAATCACAACAGCCCCCGGCTTTACCATATCAGCCGTTACAAAATTTGCGCGACCAACCGCAGATACCAGAATGTCCGCCTCGCGCGTGATGTCAGCAAGCCCGACCGTCCGACTGTGGCAGATCGTTACCGTGCCGTTTGCCGCAAGCAGAAGCATCGCCATCGGCTTGCCCACAATGTTCGACCGCCCGATTACCACGCAACGCTTGCCCGAAGGGTCAATTCCCGACCGCCGTAACAGCTCCATCACCCCCGCAGGCGTGCAGGGCAGAAAGATCGGGTCGCCGAGCAGAATTCTGCCAACATTGAACGGGTGGAACGCGTCCACATCCTTGCGCGGGTCAATCCGTAACGTGACCTCTTCCGCATCCAGATGCGCGGGAAGCGGAAGCTGAACCAGAATCCCGTGAATCCGACTGTCCGCATTCAGGCGGTCAATCAGCGCGTCCAGAGCCGCCTGCTCCGTTTCGGCGGGGAGACGGTGTACCTCGCTGTAGAACCCGACTTCCTCGCAGGCGCGCGCCTTGTTGCGCACGTAAATCTGCGACGCGGGATCTTCGCCCACAATGACGACCGCAAGCCCCGGGGCATAGCCGTGTTTTGCGACAAACGCCGCGCAGTCCTCTTTCAGTTCCGCCCGAACCGCGGCGGCAATCTCTTTTCCGTTAATCAGTTTCATTGTACCGCACTGTCTCCTCTCACGATAACCAGAAGTCCCGCCTCCAAACGACGTTTTGCACGACGGTAGGCAACGCCCAGAACAATCAGACGAACCGCGGCAAGAAACGCCGCAATCGCCGCAACCCACTGCACCTCAATTGCAAGCTGCGAGGTCGAAAGCCCGCAGACAAAGACCGAGCCGAGGCAGAACCAGATCAGCGACAAAAGCGCGATCTGCCCGTCAAAAGCCTTGTGGCGGTGGAACAGATTGACAAGAACAAACCCGAGCAGACACCACACCGAAAGGTAGAGGAACAGCGGGTGCACGAAAATCATGTAATCTGCGAATTCGTTGTTCGGGTAAAGCCCCATGCGGAAGAAGTGCCAGAAAGTCCCTTCTCCCGTGGGAAGCGCAACGGTTTTGCCGAACAGTTTCAGCGCGGAAGTCTCGCGCATCCACACGCTGTCGGCGTTTCCGTTCGCAAAGACCGCGAAAAGACCGATACAAAGTCCGAGCAGAAGCGCGGGCATCAGAATGTCCGCCGCTTTGTCCGCCCGTACCCGCAGAAGGTGGGAAACGAGGAACGGGAGCAGTACCGCGAGCAACAGACTGCCGAAGAAGCAGAGTTCCGCCGACCACGAAAGACTGCGGAACGCGCCGAAACTTTCCGCAAGGTAGAGCACACGCGAGCCGAGCAGACCGCAGAGGATCAACTCAAACAGATCCTCGCCTGTAATGCCCTCCCGACGGCGGCTGTGGCGGAGCGCAAAGACCGCCCCCGCGATCA
Source organism: Eubacterium sp. CAG:180 (assembly GCA_963628215.1). Taxonomy (GTDB): domain Bacteria; phylum Bacillota; class Clostridia; order Oscillospirales; family CAG-272; genus UMGS1865. The sequence continues at coordinate 19,960 of CAVGEJ010000025.1, read as the reverse complement.
GCGCGACAAGCACAATGACGGTTGACCACGTGATGTCGGCTTTGCCGAACAGCGTGAACGCCGTTTTGTTGAAGGAGAAGCGGGGAAGCCCCAACCCCTCGAAAAATACGGTTACCTGATCTGCCATTTCAGTTCGTCTCCTTATTGGTTTCTTCCTGCGGGCGGATGACCGACAGACACCGCCGATCCGCGCGCGTGAGCGTGGGAAGCAATGCGTTTACCTCGTCCGCCATGATGTCCTCGATCAGCGCGGGCTGACCGAACAGGTCTGCGCCGTCAAAGAGGTAGGACAGCAGTTCGTTTGCAATTTCCTCGGTGGAATCGTAGCTTTGCAGTTCGTCGGCGTACAGCACCCGCCGCGCCCGCTCGATCTCGTCTGCGGCAATGCCGGTTTCGGTCAGCCGTTCCAGATAAGCGGCAATCCGCGATTCCACCGCGTCGGGGTCGTCCGTCTCGCCCGAAACCGTGTGGAAGGCACAGCGGTCGGTGTTGGAATAGCTGTAGGAATAGGACGTGGTGAGCAGTCCTTCCTCAAACAGCGCGCTGTAGAGTTCTCCCGCGCGGGAGAAAACCGCCTCGTCCAACAGATTCATCGCAACGTAGCGCCGCGAACGCGCCAACGGGTCGGCGGGAAGAACCGGATCTTTGAAGCCGAGCGTGAAGATCGGTTTTGCAACCTGCATCCGCGCTTCAATCCGGCGGTTGGAAACTTCGTCCGGTTCTGTGAATGGCGCGCGCTCAATCGGAAGCTGTGCCGCGTTTTTCGGAAGAACCCTGTCGCAGATCGCCAGAACCTCTTCGGGGGTCACATCGCCGCAGACCACCAACGCCATGTTGCAGGGCTGATAGAAAATGCGGTAGCAGTCGTAGAGCAGACGGTCGGTAATCTCTCCGATGGAACGTTCTGTTCCGCAAATGTTTTTGCGGATGCCGCATTCCGCATACATCGCTTCCATCAGCTGTTGGAAGCAACGATCCCAAGGGCTGTCGTCGTACATCCGGATTTCCTCGGCAATGATGCCCTGCTCCTTTTTCACGGTTTCGGGCGTGAAATAGGGCGTGGTGACAAAGGTCAGAAGTTCCTCCAGAGCCTCGGAAAAATGTTCCGTACAGCTGAAAAGGTACGCCGTGCGGTTGGCGGTCGTGTAGGCGTTCGCGTCCGCGCCCCAGACCGAAAATTTTGCAAAGGAATCGCTGCCGTCCGGATTCTCAAACAGCTTGTGTTCCAGAAAATGCGCAACGCCGTCGGGAACGGTGATGAAGTTCCCGTCCGACGCGCGAAAACTCGCGTCCATTGCGCCGTAGCGCGTGGAAAGAATCGCATACGTCGAGGTCAGCTTTTTCGGAAACACATACACGGGCAGACCGCTCGGGTGTCGGATCTCAAAGTAATGCTCCCGCAGAAGCGCCGATTTATATTCCTTCGTCGTCGTTGCCATCGTCGCCGACCTCCTCCCCCGCAAGCGTTCCCTCCAGAAAATAGGTGACCTCCACCGTGACCTTGCGCGCCACGGCAAGCAGATCTTCCCGCGTGACTGCGCCGATGCGGGCAATGCTTTCGTCAATCGGAAGCTGCGCCGAACGCCCCATCAGCAGTCTGCCGAGCAGATAGCTTTCCGTTCCGCCCGCAGAGTCCTCCAGTTGGCGGTAGGCGTTGACGAGCGATTTTTTTGCCGCCTGCAGTTCCCCGTCGGTAAAGTCCCCCGCGCGCAACAGATCCAACTGGCGCAGAATTTCTTCCTCTGCGGCGGCGCGGTTCTCCTTCTTCAGTCCGCAGGAGATCAGGAGACTGCCGAGCATCCCGTTGTAGGAGGACGAGCAGGAATAGCAAAGGCTCTTCTTCTCGCGCACATAAACGAACAGGCGCGAGACGGGCGAAATACCGAGCAACTCGTTGTAGACCGCGCAGGCAAAGAAATCGGGGTCGCCGAGCAGAATGCCCGAACGCAGACCGAGCACCAACTGGCTTTGCGCAACCGCCAGCGTTTCGTTGACCCGCACGGGTTCGGCGCGCGCCGCCAAACGGTGTCCTGCCACGGGAAGCGCGGCGGGAGCGGTTACAAGACCTTCCAACCGGGCGGCGAGCGCGCGCGCCTGAAGCTGCGGGTCGGCTGACCCGACCGAGAACGCAAGGGGGTGGAAATCGGCAAGAAAACGGTTGTAATAAGCGGTCAAAGCCTCGCGCGTGACCGCCGATGTTTCCTCCTCACTGCCCCAGAGCGAAATGCCGCACGGCTCGGAGTCGTAGAGGATCGAGCGGCAACGATCCGCCGCATAGGCGCGCGGATTGTTCTTCTGCGCGCGGATGACGTCGCACTGCAAGCCCTTTTCGCTTTCGGTGTAAGCTGCCGAAAGCAGACCGTCCGCGTCCCGCACGGGAGCGAACAGAATTTCGCGCATCAGGTCGAGAATTCCGCCCATGAGGTCGCCGCTGTCCTGTGGAAGATAGGAGGAATCCAGAAGGTTTGCGGTAAAGCCGACGACCAGAAGATTGCCGCGATAGGAAGCGCGAACGGAAAAGCCCGCACCCCAGAGCCAGTCCAGACGGCGGCTGATGTCGGAAAGGGTTGGATATTGCTGTGTGCCGCGCCGCAGAACCGAGAGCAGCAAAGGCGCGAGCACCGCGTTTTCGCGCGTGATCGGCAGGGTGGACAGGACAGAAAACAGCCCTGTTTTGAAGCGGTCGGTTTCCGCCGTATACAGGGTTGCCGCACGTCCTGCGGGGTAAATGTTCGGTATCATAAATTCTCCGTTCCGAAATTGGACTCTATATCATCTCATACATCTTATATCATACACCATTTTTTCTTTTTTTGCAAGCCTTTTTTGAAAAAAGAAGCGGAAAGCGCGCGGGGGTAGTTGACAGACGGGGATTTTTGGGGTATAATATAGGCAGACAGCGGGAAGTGCGGCTGTCAAGTTAAGAAAGGAGACCATACACATGACGATTACGAAGGAATCCGTGATCGGGGATATCCTCGATTACGAGCCGGAAACGGCGCAGTTCTTCTTTGCTATCGGGATGCACTGCCTCGGATGCCCCGCCTCGAGAGGGGAATCGGTCGCAGACGCGTGCGCGGTTCACGGAACGGATGCGGACACACTGATTAAGCAGATCAACGACTTCCTTGCCGCGAAAGCGAAATAAGACAAACTCTCCGGCGGGACACAAAATGCCCCGCCGGAGGATTTCCACAGACTGTAAATCTTAAATCGGCTTTTGCCAAAATGGGTGAAAGTTTTCGCCCGCCTTTTCCAAAAGGCGGCGCAGTCAAGGGCGCGTAGCCCTTGTCGCCGCCCGCAGGCGGCGAAATCCTTCTTTTACGGCGCTTTCTTTTTGCAAAGCTTTTTCTTTGCGCCTACAAGGTCAAAGAAAAAGCGTTAAAAATGTTTGCACTTTATATAGACAGTGCGTTTTATATCTACAGCATCCAAAATTGATAATAAGATTTAATCTAATTATAAAAGAACGGAGGTCTTTCCGATGCCATCACCCAAAACACCGGATAATCGCCTGCTGTCGGCGATCCCGTACCTGCGGGCAGGCGGCGTGGTCGCGGATATCGGAACGGACCATGCCTACCTGCCGATCGAACTCTGCCGCAGGAATATCTGCCGCCGTGCGGTCGCCTGCGACATTAACGAAGGTCCTATCAACGCCGCGCGGGCAAATATCCGCGCCGCAGGACTCTCCGATCGGATCGATACCCTCTGTACCGACGGTCTGCACGGCGTAGAACCCTATGCCCCCGACGATATTATGATCTTCGGCATGGGCGGGGAACTGATCGTCCGGATTCTGCGCGAAGCGCCATGGGTGCGGAACGACCGGATCGGTCTGATCCTCCAACCGATGAGCCGCGCGGAAATTCTGCGGCGCTATCTGTGGGAGAACGGATTCGAAATCCGGGGAGAAACGCTCTCGCGTGCCGACCGCCTGTACCAGACCCTTTACGCCCGCTATACGGGAAAAGCGGAGACCTTTGACGAGGCGGAACTGCTTGTCGGACGGGACGAATTCCTGCTCGCTTCACCGCTTGCGGGGGATTTCCTGCGGCAGAAAATCGCGGTGTTGGAGAACGTTGCGGCAGGAAAACGCGCGGGCGGCGCGGATACCGCCTATGAGGACAGGCTGATTGCAAGCCTGCGGAATCGGTTAGATAAATTACACCTACTACCTGCGGAGGAACTCATATGACGGTTGGAGAACTGTATGCCGAACTGGAAAAACGCATCCCGCGCGCGCTGTCCTGCGATTGGGACAACGACGGGCTGATGTGCTGCCCCGATCCCGGCGCGGAGGTGCGGCGGGTTCTGGTTGCACTGGACGTGACGGGAGATACCGTGCGGCGCGCGATCGACGGCGGCTATGACCTGATCGTCTCGCATCACCCCATGATCTTCCGCCCCCTGCGGGCGTTGGAGCCGGGAAACTATGTGGCGAAACGGGCGATTGATCTGGCGCGCGCGGGCGTGTCGGTCATGAGCTTTCACACGCGGCTTGACGCCGTGGAGGGTGGGGTCAACGATACCCTTGCAAATCTGCTCGGACTGCGCGAAGTGACTCCGTTCGGGGACGGCATCGGGCGGGTCGGAATCCTCGATAACGCATATACGCTGTGCGAATTCGCAGAAAAAGTGAAGTCCGTAACGGGCGCGCCCGCCGTGCTTTGCGCCGACGCGGGACGGGCGGTCAGACGGGTCGCGCTCCTCGGCGGGAGCGGCTCGGACGACGTTCCCGCAGCAATCGCGGCAGGGGCGGACACCTACCTCACGGGCGAACTTGCCTACCATTGGTTGGCGGACGCGCGCGAGGCGGGAATCAATCTGTTGGCAGCGGGTCATTTCCACACCGAAAACCCGGTGTGCGCAACCCTGCGGGGGATGCTGACCGAAATCGAGCCGACCCTTACGGTCGACCTTTTCAACAGCAACCGCGCGGAACTGATAAGCGGATCTTGATTGGGAGGACTTACCATGACGTATGTAATGTCGGATATTCACGGGGCGTATGAGCAATTCCTGTCGCTCCTGTCGCAGATCAATCTCGGAGAGGACGACATCCTCTATATCGCGGGGGATCTTGTGGACTACGGGGAGAAAGGAATGGAGTTGGTTGGAGACCTGAGCGTGCGGCTGAACGTCTACCCCGTTGCGGGCGACCACGATTACACCGCCGCGCGGATGCTGCACGGCTTTGACAAGCTGCTCCGTGCGGCTGAAGCGGGCGAAAAAGCCGACCCCGACCCGGACTATATCGCCGAGATGTCCGCATGGGTCAGGGACGGCGGACAGCCCACACTGGACGGCTTCCGCGCGCTGAACGGCGACGAGCGCGAGGGCGTGTTGGATTATCTCGGTGACCTGCCGCTGTTTGAGGAATTCACGGTGAACGGCACCGATTATCTGATGGTGCATGCGGGCATTGCGGGCTACCGCAAGGGGACTGATCCCGACGACTACAGCCCCGAGGACTTCTTCTCGGAAGTGCCAGACGCGGAGTACCCGTTGGTGGAGGGAAAGACCCTGCTTGTGGGACACGTCCGAACCAAAAGCGGCAGAATCGAGCGCGGCGTGGGAAGTATCTTCCTTGACTGCGGCGCGGAGACGGGCGGAAAGCTCGGCTGCCTGCGGTTGGAGGACGGAAAGGAATTTTACGCCTGATGCGCAAGAACGAAACGGTGCGCGTGACGGTGGAGGATATCAACAACCTCGGCTACGGCGTGGGGCATCTGGACGGGCTGACCGTTTTCGTGCGCGGCGGCGTGACGGGAGAAACGGTCACGGCAAAGGTCATCAAGGTGACCAAAAGTTATCTGGTCGCGCTCGCGCAGGAAATCCCGGAGTCGTCCCCGAACCGTTGCGCGCCGGACTGCGATTCCTATCCCGCCTGCGGGGGGTGCGTTTACCGGCATATCACCTATGCGCACGAGTTGGAACTGAAGCGGGCGTATGTTGCAAACGCGTTCCGCAAAGCGGGGGTGAACGCGGAGGTGGCGGAAGTCCGCACAACCGGAAAAACCGAGGGTTACCGCAACAAGGCGCAGTACCCGATTATGAAAAATCCCAGAACCGGTGCGCTTGAAATCGGCTTTTACGCAGGCGCTTCGCATCGGTTGATTCCCGCCGGAAACTGCCGCCTGCAACCCGCCGTTTTCGGGCGTATTTCGCATGACGTGGTGCGCTTTCTCACGGAACACGGCATTCCCGCTTACGACGAAGAGACCCACAGCGGATTGGTTCGACATCTCTATCTGCGGCGCGGAGAGGAGACGGGCGAGGTTCTGCTCTGTCTGGTTCTGAATGGGAGCGGCTTTCCCGAAGAGGCGGCGCTTGCGGCGGAGATGACCGCACGTTACCCGGAGATCGTCGGGGTTCTGCTCAACGAAAACAGCGCGCGGACGAATGTGGTTCTGGGCGAGCGCTACCGCCTGCTTGCGGGAAAGGATTACCTGACCGACCGCCTTTGCGGGCTGACCTACCGCATCTCGCCCGAGTCCTTCTATCAGGTCAACCACGACGCGTGTGAACTGCTCTACGGACTGGCAAAGGAGCGCGCGGGGCTGACGGGGCGCGAGCGGCTGATCGACCTCTATTGCGGCATCGGCACAATCGGGCTGACGATGGCGGATCGCGCCGCCGAGGTACTGGGACTTGAAATCGTGCCGCAGGCGGTGGAATGCGCAAGGGAGAACGCCCTGCGCAACGGGATCGCCAACGCGCGCTTTGTCTGCGGAGACGCGGGAGACCCCGGAACGCTGCTCGGAAAAGCCGCGCGGCTTTCGGGTGGGGATCTGTCGGACGCGGTGGTTGTGCTCGACCCGCCGCGCAAAGGAACGACGCGGGAACTGATCGCCGCTCTGGACGCGTATCACGTCCCGCGTGTGGTCTACATCTCCTGCAACCCCGATACACTGGCAAGGGACTGCGCGGTCTTTGCCGCTCACGGCTACCGCCCGGGGATCGTAACCCCCGTGGATCTTTTTCCGAAAACAGGGCATGTGGAATCCGTCGTCCTGCTGTTGCGGTAATGCCGACGGCGAGGAAGGCAGTCGGGCGCATCAAACGAAAAGAAACAGAAAAACGTCATCCTTCCCGATGGCGTTTTTCTGTTTTCTTGCTGTCTCCTGCTCTATAATAAGAATGAAACTTGATATAATTCTCAATTTATAGGTAGCCGGAACGACTGAAAAGGCGAAAAGACAGGGGGAAGGCGGCGCAAAGGGGGCTGAAAAGCGATTGACGGCTTCATAAATCCCATAAAGAGGCGCATTTTACCGAAAAATCACTGAAAAACACGTTTTTGGTATGATTTCCTTTTTTTCCGTAAAACTATGACGGATTTTGTCAGGGTTTTATGTTACACTGTCGGTATCAAATGAGACAGTGTCCGCAGAGCTTTCGCGGCGGTCTCAAAAAAACAAAAAGAGAAGAAAGGAATGGTACGGTGAAGATGAAGAGAAATCCGAAAGGAATCTTTTACCCGAAGCGGAGCCGCTCGGGTACGGAAAAGCGGAATGCGGGGGAGGTGACAGACCTTGGCGGGTGCGCTTCAGCTTCCATATAAAACCCCATGGTTCACGTTCTCGCTTGAGCGTGCAGCCGCCTGCCTTGCCATGTGCGGCTGTCCGTCGGCATACAATGCGGTTCTGAATCAGTGCGTCTCTCTTTCGTGCGGCAGTCGGGGAGCGGACGGGTTCGGGGGACTCCATGTGGAAATTCCGCGTTCCCGCATCGTAGATTTTTCCTGTCTGGAGCAATATACCGTCAGAATCCGGTCATGGCTTCCGCACTGCCGTCGGATTGTTCGGGATCTGTTGCGCATGGGCTTCTATCTTTACTATCGAGGCGCGGTTGATCCCGATCTGTCCCGCAGGGGCGGAGTCCGGCGTGGGGATTCCGACGGTATTCTGTGCGGGTACGATGATAACGACGGCACGTATCGCGTTGTTGTCCGCGACAGCGGGCGCTGCCTTCGTCTGATCTGGATTCCGCAGGAATGCCTGCTGCAGGCGCTTCGGGCAGGGCTTGCGCGCGGAACATCCGTTACGCTGACCGCGTATCGGATGCGGGATACGGAGGTCACGCTGAATGAGCCGCGGATTCTGCGCGCGCTTCGGGCGTACATCGGGGCGGACACGGGCATCGCTTCGCCGATCGGTTCGGGCGTCACGGAGGGAATCGCGGCGCAGGACGCATTGGCGCACGGTCTTGGACTGCTTGCCTGCGGGGAGATTCCGCTTTCCCGCGCAGACCGACAGGCGTTTTGCGCGGTTTTTGAGCACCGAAAATGTATGTTGGACCGTCTGGTTGCACTGGACCGTCGGAACGGTTGGGGAACGGCGTTCAGTTCGCGTTACCGTCCGCTTGCGGATCGGGCATACCGGAATCGGATTCTGTACGAGGTCTGTTGCCGCAGCCGCCGCCCCGATCTGCTCAAAAAGATGCAGGGGAGTGTCCGCGCGGGAAGGGTGGAGGAGTATGCGATTCTGTCCGATCTGCTCCGTGCCGCCGACGGGGGAAGCGAAAGTCCCCGGGCTTTGCCCTGATCCGCCGAAAGGCTGAAGCACCGATCGGAATTGCGCTTCAGTGCCTCACGGTTTCCCGCAGTAGGCGATGATTTCGCACAGAATCTGCAGCTCCCCCGGGGTTGGCGGAGCGGGATCGCCACGCCGGGGGAAAACTCGCCGACGTGCGCGTCCAGAAACGCGACGGTATGCTTCAGCGCCGCGGTTTCCCGCGCGGTCAGCGTTGGGCGGGAAAGGCTTTTGCGCTCGATCAGGTACACGCCGCCGCGCCTGCTCGTATCCACGCAGATCGGCTTGGAAAGGCTGAGCGCGCCGATATCCCGTATCACCGTTCGTTCCGCCACGCCGAGTTCCTGCGCCAGTTCCCGCATGGTCCATTTTTCCCGCAGCATCAGCAATCGGAGAATTCTCTCTCTGCGTTCCTGTGGGTTTCCCATTAGTTCCTCCTCTCACGCGCGTAAAATCGCGCCGAACCGAAAACCGATTGACCCGCACGGCAATTCCTGCGGGTGGGTCTTTTTGTCTGTTCTGTCCGATAATAGGTTGACGGAGCGCCCGAAAAGTAACGGAATGAATTCGATAACCGAAAAATTCGATCCGTTTTTCTCTTTTTTGACATTTTTCGACACGAAACATAACACGGGAGGTAATCAGTTGGACTGTTGGTGGATTTACATTCCATTACCTTTCGTGTAAAATAATAACATCACAGAGCGGGAGGCTTCGAAAATGGCAGAGAGAAACTTCAACCGAAACACGGATCCGGAAATGCGCCGCCGACTGGGGCGCTTTTTTCAGTCGGGGAGGGTCAGAAAGAAGCTGACGCAGGAGCAGTTGGCGGAGGCAATGGGGATGACCAAGAAGTCGGTCAGCTTTATCGAAAACGGAAAGACCTATCCGAGCCCCGAGAATATTTTCCGCCTGACCAAGCTGTTGGATCTCTCTTTGGACGAATTCGTGTTCGGCTGTACACGTGCGGGACAGAATTCGGTTCTGTCGGAGCTGAACGAAGCGATCGGAAAGCTGAATCCGGCGGAGCAGGAATGTCTGGTTCGGGTCATGTTTGAAATCTGCCATATGGTCGAGGCGTAATGCGCAATGGACGTGACATATGAGGAAGCGTTCCGCACCTATTATTGGGGGCTTGTCCGGTATTGCCTGTCCAGGATTCCGAACGACCCGCACTGCGCGGAGGATCTTGCCAGCGAATGCTTCCTGCTGCTCTATCGGAAATGGGACGCCCTGCAAAGCCACGCGCCGATGACGGTGCAGGTCTGGCTTTTCCGCACGGCGCGCAATAAGGTTCTGGACTGCAAAAAGAAGAAGCGCCTGCATACGGTTTCGCTCGATGACGAAAGCGAGCGCAATCGGCTGGAATCGGAAGCGCAACGCCTGCTCCGGCATCACGACGAGCGGGCGGAGTCCGAGCGGTATCGGCATTATCTGCTCGAAATACAGGGCGCGCTGACCGAGGTCGAATGGCGGCTGTTCGATCTGGTTGTGAACCGGGACGAACCGTTCCGGCGGGTTTCCGAGCGGTTGGGAACGACCGAAGCGGCGGCGAAAATGCGGTGGCACCGTCTGCGGACAAAGCTGAAAGGGGTTCTTCCGGGGCTGTTTGCGCAAACGGGATCGCGATCTTAAAAGGTTCGTTTCGGCGGACCTTTTTTGCTTTGTCGGTTTCCGGACTGCAAAAAAAATCCGTTTCTTTGGCGCGTACCGTTGAAAAAAGCGAAAAAGTGTGTTATAATGTAGGCAGAGAAAACCGATTCGGAACGGAGGATGCCGTATGCGCAGAGCGATTTTATATGTGCACGGAAAGGGCGGAAGCCCGGACGAAGCCGCGCGGTTCGGTCAGCTGTTTCCGAGTTGGGTGGTGATGGGGCTGAACTATCGGTCCGATACGCCGTGGGAAACGCGGGAGGAAATCCGCGTGGCGGTTGGCGCACTGGCGCGGGAATGCGACCGGGTGTCGCTGATTGCGAACAGCATCGGCGCTTATTATGCAATGAACGCGGGAATCGGCGACCGACTGGAGCACGCGTATCTGATCTCGCCCGTTCTGGACATGGAACGCCTGATTCTCGACAGGATGCGCCGGGCGGGCGTGGACGAGGAAACCCTGCGCAGGATGGGAACGATTCCGACCGACTCCGGCGAGGCGCTGTCGTGGGAGTACCTGACCTATGTGCGGGAACATCCCGTGGAATGGGGCGTGCCAACCGATATCCTGATCGGCGGCGCGGACGCATTGCTCCCGCGCGAGGCGGCGGAGACGTTTGCCGCAACGCATTCCGCCACACTGACCGTGATGGAGAACGGGGAGCATTGGTTTCACACGCAGGAACAGCTGCGGTTTCTGGATCGTTGGTTGGAAAAATGCAGAAAATCCCCGCGCAAAAGTTCCGAAAAGAATGATTCTGGTCTGCAAAATGAGAATAAAAACAAAAACAATTCTTGATTTGAGAGGAAAACAGCATGATTAAACACATTGTTTGCTTCAAACTGAAGGACTGCACCCCGCAAAAAGCGCAGGAAGCGAGAGATCTGCTTCTGACAATGAAAGGGAAAGTCCCCGAGGTCATCGACCTGTTTGCGGGCGTGGATTTTCTGCACAGCGAGCGGAGTTATGACGTGATTCTTGAGGTTACGGTCAAGGATCGCGAAGCCCTGGAGCGCTATCAGAAGGATTCTTACCATTGCGGAATCATCAAACCGCATATGCATGCCGCGCGGGAAGCCAGCGTTGCCGTCGACGTGGAAATTCCCGATTAAAACGGCTTTCACAGTATCTGTAACCTGTAAAAAAATAGAGGAAGAAGGAAGTATCAACTCGTATGTCTCTCATCCGGAAATTCGGGAACACTCGCGTGTCCCGCTATCTTGCAATCGCCCTGTTTGCGATTGCGTTCGCAATGGTGTACGAAATTTTCGTGTTCCCGAATAACTTTGCCCCTGCGGGAATCAACGGCATTGTCACCATGATTCAGTATCTTTTCCACTTCAAGGTCGGGTATCTGTCGCTGATTGTCAATATCCCGATGCTGATTGTGGCGTGCTTCGTCCTCAACCGCTCCTATGCCTTCCGGACGCTGACCTTCATTCTCGTCTTTTCCGCTGCGCTCCTCATCAGCGAGCGGCTCGGAATTGCCGAGTCCGATATCGTGTTCCGCGCGACAGATGTCGGCGGCAGACTGCTTGCGGCAATTGCGGCGGGACTTTTCAACGGGTTTCTTTACAGCATGTCGGTTCGTATGGGCGGCTCTACGGGCGGCAGCGACGTGGTGGGCGAATTTATCCACCATGTACATTCCGAATACAATACAGTGTGGATTATTTTCACCATCAACGCGGTGGTGGCGCTGGGGTCGTTCTTTGTTTACGACTTCCGCTATGAGCCGGTGATTCTCTGCGTGGTCTATATTTTCGTCAACGGCAGAACTTCGGACGCCATTTTCAAGGGAAACCGCGCGGCGGCAAAATTCGAGGTCATTACCACACAGCCCGAGCAACTCTCGCGCGAGCTGATTACCACCCTGCATCACGGTTGCACCGTCCTGCGCGCGGAGGGTATGTATACGCACTCCAACCGCGCCATGCTGGTCTGCGTGATCAACCGCCGTCAGGTTGTGGACTTTGAACGCATCATCCGTAAATATGACAACACCTTCGCCTATATTTCCACGGTGAACGGGATTGTCGGAAACTTCAAAAAAATCAAATAAATTTGCCATCGCGCGCGATGTGCGCGCACATAAATGTAAATTTTGAAAAAAAGCTATTGACAAACAAAGGAATATGTGCTATAATACAGACACTGTAATAGTAGGGAAAAATCATTGGATAGATTCGCCAAAGGAGGCATGATTCATGCGTTGTTCCGGTAACAATCTGTCAAAACAGATCTGTACGGATGATGCGCACCCCGTGTACGGGGCTTTTGGCTGTGCCTGCAAAAAGCAGATCGACGCACGTACATAGATCAGAATGCGCGCTTTGCGCCGTGCGGAGAGCATGGCGCGGGGCGCGTTTGCTCGTTCGGAGAAAAAAACGGAATATCGGTAAACCGTCCGAAAGGGCGGGACACAAAGCCAGATGGGTCTGCGGCGCGTTGCGCTATGACAGCCGGTTGCCCAACCGCAGGGTTGGAGTGGCGCACTGCGGTGCGTCGTTTTCGTGTCGGTTGTGCGGATTCTTCTGCCAAGCGGCTTTTGCTTTTGCTGAAAGGAGAGGACGGAATGGAAAAAACACATACGGGAAACGGCTTCCTGCGGTTTCTGAAGGGAATCCTGTATCTGGTTATCGCGGTGCTGATGCTCGGCAGTGTGCTCCTGATTGCGGAATCACTGCTGTTCGGAGACAGAATTCCGGGGAACATCAATTGGAAACCTGCGGCGGCAAAGACCGAATCCATGAACCCGAGCGTGAAGAAAGGCGATCTGGTCATTCTGCGTTCGGTTCGGGATGACGATCTGACCGTCGGAACGGTGGTTTCCTATTATACCGACGGCGGCTATGTGCTGGGCAGGATTACCGAGCGGCACGGCGCGATCTCGCTGGTCAGGGGTGACGCGGAGACCGAGAGCGTTGCGGTGCAGAACGCCGAAATCCGAGGCATTTGGAACGGCACGAGAATTCCGTTCCTCGGGTATCTCGTTGCGGGCATTCAGGGCGCGCCGGGCATTGTGCTGATGATTGTGGCAGTGATTCTGCTGTTCCTGATTGTAATGGCGATTGCGCGCAGAAGCGGAGCGGACGACGGTGACGGCGCGGTGGTGTATATTCCTTCCTCGGAGTCGGAGGGGCTGGCGTTTGTGCTGTGCAGTCTTTCGCTGTTCGGCGGGGGGCTGTATCTCAGACATATCATCCGCAAAGGCGGCGAGACGGAAAGGAGTTGTAAACGGTGACGCTTCTTAAGAAATATAAAATCATCATCGCCGTACTGGCGGCGCTGTTGGCGGTGTCGTTGGTTCTGTTGGCGGTGCAGGCGGTCAAGCGGCTGCGGGCGGCATCCGACGAGGTGACGGTGCGCAACAACAGCATCGGTGCGGTGGAGGAAAACTGGGAATTCGGCGGTGCGGGACTGCTCGCCGGAGACAGCGAGAGCAAGACCTACACGGTGCGGCTTTCGCACAAAGAGGATCTGATGCTGGCGTTCTCCGTGCAGGTGTCGGACGACGCAAAGGGACTTGCGGACGCACTCATCATCAAGGTTGAGGATGAGGAAAACGGGCAGGTCATCTGCGAGGAAAAACTGAGCGTCGCGGCGGAAACCATCTATCAGGAAAAGATCTTTTTCAACGGAAACAAGGAGCGGAAGATCCCGTATAAAATTACGGTAACGGTGGATGAAGCGGCGGACGGCGCGGCGCAGGACGCGTCGCTGGCGCTCAGCTTCCGTTGGTCGGTTCTTTCCGCCGAATCGAAGGAGGGTGACGCAAAATGACCGAACAAGCGGCAAAAGGCGTAATCAGACGGCTGACGGTCAGCATCGTTGCGATTGTTCTGCTGACGGCGGCGCTCACCGTGACCACCTTTATTCTGGTTGTCTCCACGGTGTCAACTTCCGGGCATCCGTTCTCAACGGGAAGCGTTGCGCTGAACCTGAACGACGGGAAACCGATTGTCTCCGCAGGGGAATGCACGTTTGCGCCCGGGCAGAGCATGGAAAAAAGCTTTACGGTGGAAAACCTCAGCACCTGCGCGGTGTGGTATAAAATCTACTTCAGCAATGTCAGCGGCGCGATGGCGGACGCGGTGGATGTGGAAATCCGCGACGGGGACAGGGTACTCGCAAGCGGGAAACTGAACGACCTGAACGAGGAGAACACGGAGGCGTTTGAGGACGCGCTCGAGATCGGCGGAGAAAAAACGCTGACGGTTTGGTTTCACTTCGACGAGAATGCGGGCGACGAGTTGCAGAATGCGCTTCTGAGTTTTGATTTCAGCGCGCGCGCAACGCAAGTCCCGAATAATCCCGACAAGAAGTTTCATTGAGGTGGAGTATGGACGAAGTAAAAACGCAAACGGAGTCGAAGCGGGAAAAGGTACTGAATCTGGTAAAGAATATCGTAACGTGGATTGTGGTTGCCGTGGCGGTATTCATGATGATCTTTACCATTATTTCCGCAACCACGCTGAATCGGAACGACCGCAGTCTGTTCGGGCTGAAGATGTATAAGGTTCTGTCAGACTCCATGAAGGCAACCGATTTTGCGGCGGGCGATCTGGTGTTTGTCAAGGAGGTTGACCCCGCAACGCTGAAGGAAGGGGACATTGTTTCCTACATCTCGCAGAATACGGAGAACTTCGGCGAGACCGTAACGCATAAAATCCGCAGACTGACCACCGACGCGGACGGCAACGCGGGCTTTGTTACTTACGGTACGACCACCGACACCGACGACGAAAAGATCGTCACCTATCCGTTTGTGGTTGGAAAATACCAATTCCACATTCCGAAACTCGGTTATTTCTTCGACTTTCTCAAAACCACCCCGGGTTATATCGTTTGCATCCTGATCCCGTTCCTGTTGCTGATTCTTTCGCAGGGGCTGACGAGTGTGCGGCTGTTCAAGCAGTACAAGTCCGAGCAGAACGCGGCTCTGGAAGAAGAAAAAGCCAAGATTGCCGCCGAAAAAGAGGAAACGCAGAAGATGATGGCGGAACTGATGGCGATGAAAGCGCAGATGGAAGCGCAATCGGCGCAGAATACGCAGAATACGCAGAACGCGCAGGCGGCAACGCCGACGGAATCGGCAGCGCCTATGCAACCCGAACAGGCGACGGAGGCAACCGAATCTGCCGAAGCAACCCCCGAAGTATCATCCGACGCGGGCGAACAGACCGAAGCCCCGGAGCAGACGGAGCAATAAAAAACAAGGGAAAAAGCCCTCCACCCAAAGGTGGAGCGGCTACCGTAGAGCAGAAGCGGCGCTTCCGTTTTACGGTAGCCGAGCGGCATAGACATGAGAAGGGAGACCATATTATGAGAATTGCACAAATCGGCAAATTACACTACGGGGGGGGGCAGAATCTCTTTTGAATTGGTGAAAACAGCCAATTGTGACAGTAGAGAACAGACTGAATAGCGGAAGGTCTCCGATGCGCCGATGCGGGAAGCCTTCCTGACTGTGCGTCGGCAAAAAAATAAAAAGGAGATTAAAAAATGAAAACCCTTAACACCAAAAAGGCGTTGATCGCAAGCCTGCTTTCGCTGGTGCTTTGCGTATCGATGCTCGTCGGTTCTACCTTCGCGTGGTTTACCGACACCGCGACCACTTCGGTAAACACGATTCAGGCAGGAAAGCTGCAGGTTGACGTTGTCAATGAAGCAGGTCTCTCTCTGAAAGGCTCGAGCATGAGCTTTGTCAACTCGGACGGCTCTGCGGATATTCTTTGGGAGCCGGGTGCAACTTTCCGTACGATCGGCTTTAAGGTTAAGAACATCGGCAATCTTGCTTTCAAGTATAAGATGGTGCTCAACGGAGTGGACGGAGACAATGAGCTGCTGAACGTTATCACTTTCAAGGTTGTGAAAGCGGACGGCACTGCGGTTGATCTGTCCACGTTTGAAGGACATCTCACCAAGGATGCCGAATCTGAGTTGCTCTACATCGAGGGCCATATGGCTGAGGATGCAGGCAATGACTATCAGGGCAAGGAACTTGCCGGCATCGGAATCACCGTTTACGCAACACAGGATACGGTGGAGAAGGACAGCAACGACGACCAGTACGATAAGGATGCAACCTACTCCGTTGCGAATGTGGCAGACCTTGCTGCGGCGCTCGGAAAAGACGGCATTGTGAATGTGGTTGAGGATCTGGATCCCGTCGAAGCGATTGTTTCCACCGCAAACACCACGCTCAACATGGGCGGTAAGACGGTAGCGAATACAAATGATGTCTGGGACAAGACTCCCGATTCTTGGTCTCTCATTTCCGCTCGTTCCGGTGAACTTACCATTGCAGGAAACGGCACGTTTGCGGCGAAAGAGAACGACTGCTATGCTGTTGACGTACGGGATGGCGCAAAGGTTGTAATCAAAGACGGTACATTTATTGGCAATATTCACGCAGTGTATGTTTATGAGGGCGAACTGGTTGTCGAGGGCGGCTTCTTCTCGGTACAGCAGAAATATCCGGAAGCTGGCATGGAAAATGAATTTGTGCTGAACTGCTACGACGCAAACCGTGCGGCAGGAACGGCAAAGATTACCGTCAAGGGCGGTACTTATGTAAACTTTAACCCCGCAGATTGCAAGGCGGAAGGCGAACATACCAACTTCGTGGCGGACGGCTACAAGGTCGTTTCCGAGACACAGGCAAACGGTGATATCTGGTATACCGTGGTTGCAGAATAATCAAATCGGTCTCTCCACCTTCGGGTGGAGGGGCTACCGAAGCGGATAAGCGGCGGTTTATCCGTTTCGGTAGCCGAGCGGCAAAATCATGAGAGGAGGAGAAGATTTTTATGAAAACCAAACAATCGGCGATCTGCATGACGGGGGGGGGTATCGTTTTCCGAAATTGGCGATATTGACCAACCAATGCGGTAAAAGGTCAAAATAGCGGAAGGTCTCCTGTACGTCGACGCGGGAAGCCTTTCAGACCGTTCGTCGGCAATACAGAAAAGGAGACTGAAAAATATGAAAAAAATCAACACCAAAAAGGCGTTGGTCGCAAGCCTGCTTTCGCTTGTGCTTTGCGTATCGATGCTTGTCGGTTCAACCTTCGCATGGTTTACCGATACCGCAACAACGGCAGTGAATACCATTCAGGCGGGCTCTTTGGATGTGTCGCTTGAGATGTTGGGCAACGACGGCAAGTGGACTTCTGCCGAGGGCAAAACCCTGCAATTTCTGGTTGAAAAGAACATTCCCGCAGAGGGAACAACGATTCTTTGGGAACCCGGCTGTACATATGAACTTCCCGCTCTGCGTGTGGTCAACAACGGCAATCTTGCACTGAAATATAAGGTTGCAATCAGCGGTCTGGTCGGAGATTCCAAACTCTGCGAGGTCATCGACTGGTATTGCGGCGATACTCCGATTTCCAAAGAGACCGGAATGGTGATGGGAACGGATACGGTTCTGAATGCGAAAACGCAAGGCGACGCATTCACCATCAAGGGACATATGCAGGAAACTGCGGGCAACGAGTATCAGGGCTTGTCTGTTTCCGGCATTGCAATTACGGTTTACGCAACGCAGGCAACTGTGGAAAAGGACAGCAACGGCAATCAGTATGATGCGGACGCGGAGTATGCATTCGTAAGCACTGAGAGCGAACTGGAAGCGGCGCTGAACGCGGGCAAGGATGTCATTTTCAATTCGGCGCTTGAACTTACCAAGGATCTGGAAATTAAAGGCAACGTTACCATCAACGGCAACGGCAACGCGTTGATTAGCGCAAAGCCCATCAAAGTGGCGGCGGACGCGAATGTTGCCATCCACAATGTAAAATTCACCGCACCGACCAACGCGAAGAACAACGCGTCCAACTTCTATGCGAGCGGCTTGAAGGGAAAGCTGATAATCGACGGTTGCAGCTTCTCCGGAACGCAGTGGGATTGCATTCAGATACTGCCTGTCGAGGGCGCGGAGATTGTAATCAACAACTGCCGCTTTGAGGCTGAAAGCGAGGCGCAACGGTTTATTCACATCGAAGCGTCGCAAAACAGCAATGCGAATGTCAAAATTACTCTGACGAACAATTTCTTCGGTGCGTCGGATTATCTTAAGAACGCGCTGATCGACCTTGATTATATCAACATCGACGGCATTGACTTCGGCGGAAATAATGTTTACACCGATACAAACGGTGATATTTACGTCTGCGGTGCTTCCTTCGATCGGTCGATTGGAGTAGCTGATGCATATAAAGCGTTGGGTGCAAAATTGCTCTCGGGTGAAAAAGAAGAGATTGCCGCGATTGACGGAGATGTCACAATCGCCGCAGGTTCAGACCTGACGTTTAATAATAAAACCTCGATTATTGCGGGCGTGACCATTTCCGGCGCGGGAAAAGATAAAACAAATCTGAAAGCTAACAACGCCAAGATTGGCGCGGACGACGTTACAATCAAGGACATCACCATCAAGGGAAGCGGTTCTGCCGGAACGGGCGGTACTCTGAATATCAATGGTTCGAATACAACCATTGAGAATGTGGACTACGAGGGAGACGGCAACATTGCAATTACGGTGTCGACCGGAGCTAAGAACACGGGAACTGTTTTCAGAAACACCAAAATCACGAACGCGTTCCGCGGGATTCAGTTCTGGAGTCTTTCCGGTGATTCCCTGATTGAAAATTGCGTGTTGGATGTTGCCGGATATACCTTCAACATCGACGCCGCAGTTGCGGGCTCAACTCTGACTTTGACGGATTCCACCCTGAACGGTTGGACTTCCTACACAAGCGGGATTCAGCTTGTCACATTTAAGAATTGCAAGCTTGGTCTGAATGCATATCAGTATCTCCGCCCGTACTCCGAAACGGTATTGGAGGATTGCGAGTTCACCTCGGCGGGATATCTGCTGAATGCAGGCGGTAGCGATGCGTATACCATTACGCTGACCAACTGCACCAAGAACGGAACAAAGATCACAGCGGAAAATGTAAAAGATCTTCTGCTTGACATGGAAGACTGGAACGCGAACGTTACGCTGATTGTAAACGGCGTGACCGTTAAACTCTTCTGAAAAAAAGGTCTCTCCACCCCTCGGGTGGAGGGGCTACCGAAGCGGATAAGCGGCGGTTTATCCGCTTCGGTAGCCGATTTGCATAACGAAAGGAGAATTTTGTTATGAATTATGATATCAAGCAAGTTAAGGCGGAGACGAACCTGACCAGAATCCTGCTCCCATCGGTGCTGTCTATCCTGCTCTGCATGGTTTTGCTGTGCGGCATGACGTGGGCGTGGTTTACCTCCACGCAGTCCGCACCCGCCTCTACCATTGTTGCCGCTACCTATCGCATTGATATTGTCGCGAAAAACGGGGAAACCGAATTAACCGGGCAGGATGGCAAATATACCTTGAAGGCAGGCGTTACATATACCATCACGCTGACTGCCTCGGGGACTGCCTCGAAGGGATATTGCAAAGTGTTTCTTCCGAGCACCACCCTGTATACCGCGCAGATCGCTCCCGATCAGTCGCTGACGTTTAAGTTGACATTAACAAACGGCGGCAACGTGTCGTTCTCTCCGGAGTGGGGAAGCTATTCGGGAGGAGCCGGAGATATCACGTCGGGCTGCACGATTCAAGACGCGGTCATTACAAAATAAAAGAAGCGCATGACCATTTCGGTCATGCGTTCTTTTTTTAGTGCGCTCGGCATGCGATACAACATGGTGGTGAAAGTCCACTACAGGCATGGCAGTAGGAACTGTTAGCAGAGGGCAAGGGCGTCCGTCGTGAGGCG
>CAVGEJ010000024.1:0-23417 GCA_963628215.1 Eubacterium sp. CAG:180 | reverse complement strand
TTAGTTGAAGGTCTTGAAGGTTCTTAGGGGACTTCTCCTTAAGAAGTCCCCTAAGTGGGGCTTGGGGCAACGCCCCAAGGTCTTCCTTACCTCAACCGCGGTAATTTGTCTGCCGTCAATAAATTTTCGAGCGTGTATACCAGAAGCACCGCATCGGCGCCGTATTCTGTTGCGAGAGCGGAAACGGCAGTGAAATCGGAGCGAGTCGAAGAGAGATTCAACAGAACCAGATCGTAGTGCTGCGCGAGAAAAGGCGCGAGACTTGAAGCAAAACTGTCGCGGATGACCAGTAAACAAGGGCGCGCCTCCCCCTGCTTCCGAACCGTTACCACATCGTGCGTTCCGTCCAGAAAAATCGCGTAACCGTCACCGCTTTCCAACCGTGAGAACGCGTAGAAACCGCCCAACTCCCGCCCGTCCGCCACCACGGTAAAATCCGATTCGTTGCCGCGATACCACACCTCCACCGGGTCGGGCGAAACCCACTCCATCCCGCCCGCCGCCCAAAGTGTGCCGTAAAAGGACGAGAGAACCACCTCGCGGCGAAACGCCGAGGACGGCAGGATCGCACTCCCCTGCCCGAGCGCCTCCATCGCCGCGCAGTAGCCGAGATATGCCCCCGCCGTCGTCCAGTGATGGTCGGTGCGGTAGTAAAGCCCTTCCCCGCCCGCGCGGAACAGCGAGATCATGTCGGGCGCGGCAACCTTCCCCTGCAGGCGGGACTGCACCGCTTCGTTCAACGCGTCGGAAAAATCGGTCGGATAGGAGAACGCAGAGGGACAAACGTCAATATTCCGCCCCGTCAGCAGCACCGCAAACGGCACAGTTACCCCATCTGCCGCGCGTAAAATTCCGTCGCATGCCGCCGTGACCTTCACCGGTGAGATGAAATCGGCATCCCCCACAGCGCCATCCGGGGTCAGCATCCGGAACTTCCGCCGCGCAAGCCGACCGCCCGAACCGAGCAGAATCCCGTTGTTCTCCCCCTTCCCAAGCAGGATTTCCACCTGCCCCTTCAGCCCGACCCATGCGGCGCGGAACGGGAATTGGTCGGCGTAAAAGTCCGACAGACGGTCGGTGTAACTGCCCGAGAGGAGCGACGCCATATCTGGCTTCGGGCGCGTTTGAAGCGCCCGTTTTTCCACGGCGGAAAAGTCCTTTTTCGGCATCAGCCAGAATGTGACCGCCATGCCGAACAGCAACACGCAGAACAGGATCGCGCAAACCGTGACGGATTGTTTCATCGCTCGGTCTCCTTCCGAAAATCAAAAATTCAGGTACGCAAACGGCAAAAAGGACGCGTCAAGCAGGTACGCCACGCACAGAACCGTCAGCAGAACCGCCCCCAACGGCAGGGCGACGGGAACGCGGTAGGCAAACCGCCCCCAGATTCTGCGCGGCAAGGGCGTAGAGCCAACGGCGGCGATTCCCAGAAGCGGGAGCAGACGGAGCGCCTGCCACGAGACCACGGCGGAGGTCGCGCCAACCGTCCCAATCCCGAACAGCGCGCAAAAGCACTGCCACCCGCCCGCCCAATCGCGGTAGGAAAACAGCAAAAAGCTGACGAGAATCAGAAACAGCGCGTACAGGTGCGCCAAAAAGGACGGCAACCGCTCCAGAAAACGGCGCAGGAACAGGTGCTCGCAGATCAGAATCACGCAGAAGTACCCGCCCCAGAGCAGAAAATTCCACCCAGCGCCGTGCCATACACCCGTCAGAAGCCAGACTGCCGCAAGGTTGCGGCATTGCATCAGCCGCCCCCGACGGTTGCCCCCGAGCGGAATATACACGTAGTCGCGAAACCAACGGGAAAGCGACAGATGCCACCGCCGCCAGAAATCGGTGGCGCTCCGTGCAAGGAACGGATAGTCGAAATTTTCGGGAAAGCGAAAACCGAACATCCGCCCAACGCCGAGCGCCATGTCGGTGTAGCCAGAAAAATCGAAATAGAGGTGGAGCGTAAAGCAGATCAGGGTCATCCACGCGCCGAAGACGGTCGGCTGAACCGCCAGCAGATCGCGGTAGTAGCGATACCCCGCCGCAAGCCCGTCCCCGAGCAACAGCTTTTTCCAAAGTCCGCAGCAGAAGCGACCGACTCCGACCCCGAACGCCATGAGCGATTCCCGCCGTTCGGTCAGCTGTCCGCGCGTCTCGCTCCAACGCAGAATCGGTCCTGCGCCGAGTAGAGGAAACAGCGTTGCGTATGTTCCGAAGAGAAGCGGATTCCGCTCCGCCTCCGCCCGTCCGCGGCTGACATCCGCAAGGTAGGAAAGCAGGGCGAAGGTATAAAAGGAGATCCCCTGCGGCAAGCCGTAAGAAGCGCCGAGCGGGGCGTATTTGAAAAGCAGAAGCGGCGCGGTCACACAGGCAACGCCGCCCCAGAGCCATACCCGCCGTCCCGTCCGCGCGAGCAGGCGCGCAAAACAGTACGCCGCGAGCGTTTCCCACAGGAGCGGCAACAGCGAAGCGGGACGATCCCACGCGCAGAAAAGCAGTCCCGCCGCTAGCAGAACCGCGTTCCGCCACCCGCGCGGGAACAGGTAGTATGCCGCGAGCGTGAGCGGAAGGAAGGCAAACAGGAATACAACGGAGGAAAAGGTCATGCGCCGTGCCCCTTTCTGCAAAAATAAAAGCCGATACTGTCAGTATCGACCGTTTCGCGTTGCAATATCCGAAAAAAATTCCGAAAATCCCTTTACTTTTCCGCCGGGATGCGGTATAATAAAGGTGGGGAAACCCAAATACACACGGAGGTGGAATCATGGAAGAACGAAAAGTGAAGAAATCGGTCGGCTCTTGCGACAGCTGTGTGTTTTACGATTACGACGAGGATTACGACGCCAATTTCTGCCGCGTCAATCTGGATCAGGACGAAATGTCGCGCTTCCTTTCGGGTCGAACTGCCGCCTGCCCCTTCTACCGCTTCTACGACGAGTACAAGAGCGTTCACAAGCAGATATAACGCAACCCAAAAGGGCAACCGCCAATGGCGGTTGCCCTTTTTTCGTGTTTCATCAGTTTGCAAGACCGGATTGCTCGATACCTTGGACAAGGAATCTCTGACAGAACGCGTAGAGAACCACGAGCGGCGCGATAATCATCAAGCCGCAGGTGTTTCGGATCGCGGTGTTGTACAGATCCTGTCCTGCAAAGCCGTCCTGTCGCAGGGAGGTCGGAATCGTGTTGATGAGTTTGACCAACAGATTCGTATCCGAGGTGACGAAGAACAGGTTGGTGTAGAAGTCGTCGGTCCACTGCCAGCAGAACGAGAACAGGAACACCGTAATCAGCATCGGGATCGACAGCGGCAGAATGATCTGCACGAAGGTACGGAAAGTACCCGAGCCGTCCATGTATGCCGATTCCTCCAGTTCGTCCGGAATTCCGCGGAAGAACTGACGGAGCAGGAAGATATACAAGCCGTTCTTGAATGCCAGACCGCCGAGCGACAGCAGAACCATCGGCACGTAGGTGTTGATGAGGTTGATACCGTCCGAGGTGACCGCCATGGTAACCTTGAACGCCTGTCTCGCGTTTCCGCGCACATATTCCGTGTACGGGAACAGCTTAATCTCGTCGGGCAGGATGTTGATTTTCTCGAAGAACGAGGCAACCCCGGGTCCGATGTTCTTGATGTTGTGTCCGAACACCTCGATTCCGCCGCCCTTGAGGAACTTCACGATACCGAGAATATCAAAGTAACGGAAGCGCATGAACATGGAAAGCTGAAGCGTCTGGTGCGGAACAATCATCGTCAGGATAACCAGAAGGAAGACGATGTTTCTGCCGCGGAACTTGAATTTCGCAAACCCGTAACCGATCAGCGCGCAGATCAGAGTCTGAATGATTGCGCAACAGAACGACAGGATAAAGGTATTGCGGAATGCCGACCAATAGTTCAGCTCTTCAATGATGGCGCGGTAGATGTCGAGCGAGAAATTCTTCGGGATCAGGCGAACCGTTACGTCCACGAAGTCCTCGGGCGCCATGAAAGAGCCCGCGATCTTCGTGATGAACGGATAGATTACGATGTAGGAAATTCCGATCAGCAGAACCATGCGGAAAATCCAGTAGACCACCTTGGTCAGAAAGTAGAGGTTCAGGAACTTCGCCTTCAGTCTTTCCTTCAGAGGGGTTCGGTCAAAGTCCACGCGAATCCGGTTCTTGGATTCCCGCTTGACCGTTGGCTTTTTTTCAATTTGAGCGTCCATTCGTTTCCCCTCCTTACTCCGCTTTTCGCTGGTAGAATACAAACGCCGAAATGATCGCCGCGATGACCGACACGATGATGATAACGATCAGGAAGTAAATCCACGACATTGCCGAACTGATGACCTGACCGTTCGACGCCGAGTACTTCTTCGAAATGAAGGTCATAACCACGTTGCTCTCGGTTGTGAACGAGTCGATGATCGTGTAAACCGCATTGACGAGAATCATCGGGGTAATCATCGGGAAGGTGATCTTCCAGAAGGTTTCCCATGCGGTTGCGCCGTCGATCTTACAGGATTCGTAGATTGCTGGCGAAATCGACTGGAGAGACGCCAGGAAGATCAGCATCTGCACGCCCGAACGGTTGACGATTCCGTAAACGTTGTTGATTGCCGTTGTCACGTAATCCACAATTCCCGTACCGACCTTCATGTTGGCAAACAGCTTTTGCAGGTCCATACTGGAAACCAACTGGTTCGCCGCACTGCTTCCCGTACCCGTATCGATACCTGATGTATCCTCCATGTAGTCGGACAGAATGTCGCTTGCGGCAATGGATTCCATGATACCCGTTGACAGAATAACGGGAATGAAGAAGATTGCACGGAACACGCCGCGTCCCGCCATGTTCTGGTTCAGCATCACCGCCATGAACAGCGAGAAGATGATGATTGCGGGGATGTCAAACGCCAACTGCTTCAGTCCCGAAACCAACGTTTGCACGAAGTCGGGGTCGACCAGAAGCGCTTCCTTGTAGTTGTCCCACCCAACGAATTCGGTGGTGTACGAGCCGCCGCCCGTGGCGGTGTTGATCTTGGAAAAGCTGAACACGATGGAGTCCTTGACCATCGGCAGATAGATGAGCACAAAGCCGATCAGGAACGGCAGGATGAACAGCCATCCCGCGCGCGCCTTACGGCGGTCAAGGGATGCAATTTTCTTTCTTTTCGGCTCCTTGACCGGGGCGGTCACGGGAGTCTGATTCAGATTCATATCGGTTGTCATTCTCATTGCACCTCCTTTTCTCAGTTTGCGCGCGGGATCATGACGTAGCCGCCCGCTTCAACCGTATAAACAACGCCGAGGTAGGTCACGCGAACCGCGTAGCTGTTGTAGTTAAGCAGGAAGGTCTTGTACGGCTTCTTGGTTGTTCTGTCGCCGTAGGTCACGGCAACCACATTGTTGTTGGTTACATGGTAGCGGGCATCCTCGTCCGAGGCGTCCGTATCGGTGTTGTCGGGGGTCTCTTCGGGCAGCTTGCCCTCTTTTTTGACATCGTCCAGAACCAACGACAGCGAAGTGATGCGATTGTCGCCCGTTCCGATGACATCGTCCGAGTTGGCGCGTGTGAACAGTGCCTCAAACTCGGCAGCCATTGCACCGTCCGCCTCGCCTGCAAGATCCTTGGCGTCCACGCCGGATTCGGTTGCCAACGCAGTCTTTTTCTCCGCGAGCCAGTTTGCCGCTTCGTCATACTGCGCCTTTGCGATCAGGTACTGTGCCGAATCTGTTCCCTTTTCTGTTCCGATCAGATCCAGCGCTTCCTTCAGCTGTGCGAGTTTCGCATCCGCCAGACCGTATGCGCGCAGAATGCGCTCGTAGTTGTTCCAAGCGGTCACAGCCGTGGAGCGGAACTTCTCCAGTTCCGTATAACGGCTCTCGTTTTTTGCTTTGTTTGCGGCAGTGATCTTGGCGTCGTTATTCGGATTTTCTTCCAACTTCTGCAGGTACTCTGCGGCGCTGTCCAGATTGGTGCGCATCAAGCTGAGGTTGGTCTGCAGATATTCCGCATTGGTGTCTGCCGATTCCAGAATGCCGGTCAGCGTTTCAATCGCGCTCCGCAGCGCAACGCTTGCTTCCGCAACAGACGCGATCTTGCCGATCGCCGCATCGCGTTCCGCCTTTTCCGCCGCCGCCTTCGCGTCCGCCAACTTCTTGTTCAGGTTTGCAAGCAGTTCGTCCATATCCAGCACACGCTCTGTGCCGAACATCACGCCGTCGCTGCCCGTGTTCCCGTAGTTCAGGAATTCGTGACCGATGATGGTCTTGGTCTGCACGTCTGCCAACAGTCCGTTGAGCCGGCTGTAGTAGTTGATAACGTCATCCTTCCAGATGCTGTACTGAATGGAGTAGTACTGGCTGAGCAGTTCGTCCTCCTTCAGTTCCTCGGTATTCTGGTAGGACAGGATGAAGTACAGACCCGCGCCGTTTTCGATTGCCTTCAGCAGTGCGTAATCGGTGTCGCCTTCCTCATTCAGCGGACTGCCCGCGAACTGCACATAGCCGTGCAGAACCGCGCCGAGGAACGGGACTGAGCAAGCCGCCTTGACGTAACGGCTGGAATCCAACTCCAGATTGAGAATGTGGCTCACATATCCCCATGTATAAGCGTTGCCGCCGTCCACCATCACCTTATAGTTCTTGCTGATGGCCTTGAGCGCGTCCACGGTGAAGTCCTTGCTGTCCTCGCGGTTGTACGGATCGTCCTCGTCAAAGTCGGAGTTCAGCGCGTTGCCGAGCGTTCCGACCGAGATGGTGGAAATATCGTACTTGCCGTATTTCTTCAGCAGTTTCTCATAGAACTTGCTGTAGCGGGACGGCGAAATCGCGAGCGAATAGAAGCTGACGTATTTCTGCTGCGTTGCGCTGTACTGTCTCTTGGACGAATAGCGGTTATCAATGGTCTTGACCGCGTCCTTTTTGAGGTTCAGCGCGTCGAAGAGCGTGTTCTCGGTGCAGTACGCGAAGTCGAAATCGGGATACAGACCGATCTGACGGCTGTCGTCTGCCTCGTTGATCTTCTTTGCCTCTTCCAACAGATCCTTGAAGCCCGATTTGCCGCCGACCTTTCCGACCCACGAGAGCGAGGACGGAATCTTGGAATACATACCGCCGTTTGCAAAGCCCGTAAGCTTGAAGTTGATGTTGGAAACGCCCGATTCGGAAAGCCCGTTGTACATATCCAACACGTTATCAAAGGTGGTGAACGGAGTCATCAGGTTGACCGGGATGGTTGCGACGGTCTGCTGTGTTTTCATCGCGCCGAACACTTCCATGTACAGCGGGATGTTCTCTGTAACATCCTCTTCGGTCAGTTCGGTCAGCACGCCTTTATCGATCAGATAATCGCGATAAGCGTCCGCCATGCCGAGCCACGAAGCGTCGTAGTGCGTTCCCGCCTCGTTTGCCGCGAGTTTCTCGTCGCGGAGCAGCTGATACTGAATCGTGATGTTTCCGGTGTACTTCCGGTTGGAAACAACCGTCCATGTCTTACTGCTCGTAACCGAAATGGAATCCGCAATGTCGTAGCTGTCCTTCGGCTTCGGGTTGAAGTAGTTGCTCACCGTTGCATAGTCCGAAACATTTCCCGCGAAGTAGGTCTCCAACTCGCCGAGCGATTCACCCGATTCGATGATAGCAACATATCCGCGCTTGTAGGAGGATTCCTCAATGTTTCCAACCAGTTCCGCGTTTTCCTTTTCCAGTTTCGCCAGAATCTGCTCCTTGGTCATAACGGTATTGGAAACGCGTTCGGTTGCGGTTTCGCGCCGCATGATCGGCTTCTGGGTTGCGGGGTCTTTCTCGCCCGAATCCACCAGTTTGGAATAGGTGTAGGTGTAGATCACCTCGGTTGCGACCGTTCCGTAAACAGGAGTACGGATCGCCTTCTGGTATCCGGAAGCCGAGATCTCGTGGTAGGCGTAGTCCTGACCGTAGATCTTGCTGCGAACCGTGTTCGTCTTACTCAGATTGAAGTCAAAGAGCGAACCGGAACCGTCCGGGAAGAAGTTGTAACCCTCGTTTTTGGTATTGCCCGCGCCCATGTACGGCAGAATCGAAAGATTCTCCAACATATAGGACGCCATGTTGTACTGCAAGCCGTTGATCGGCACGCGAACCGACAGCCCGCGGTCGTTCAGCGAGTACTCCAGAGCCAGTTTGAAAGAAGGATATTCCTCTTCCTCCGCCACATAGCCGGTCTCCTCGTGGTCGGCGTCCATCTGCTCGAAGGAGTAGTCCGGGCAGTACTTGCGGATGTAATCCTCCACCATCTGCTTCTCGACGTTCGACGCGTCCGTGGAGAACACGCGGATCGGCAGATTCTGCCCTTCGGGGTCGGTGCATGGATACTTTTTGATGCAGTTTTCCTTTTCCGCCTGCGTCTTCATCTTGGCGGGGTTCTTTTCCTGATAGTAGGTGTCGATCTTGTTGACGTAGAAGAGACCGTCCTCCTTCGTCTCACCCAACTCGCCTCTCTCAACCGCGTCAAGCAGAGGTTTGTAAATCAGGTTCTGGTAGTTCTCTTCGGAAAGCTGTCTCGGAACTAACTTCCGGAACGCTTCCTGTCCGATGGAGTACTCCACGCGAACGCCATTTTTGATCTGGGTAACCGTGATCTGGTTCAGCATTGCGGAATCCAGGAAGCTGTACAGCGTTTTGGACGCATTGTCCTTGGTCTCTCTGTACTGCACGATCACCTGCGACATCAGCAGGGTCTCCTTTGTTCCCGCTTTGTCCGAGGTCGAACCGTCCGCCTTGAACATTGCCGAGCCTTTGGAACTTGCCACGTCATACGGGTTGGAGAACAGCACGTTCACATGATCCGTTCCGAGCGTTGCGGTTTCAACCAGTGCAACCTCGCCGCTCGTCACCGTAGTAGTGCCGGTCTTTTTTCCGTTCTCGTACACGTCCGCAACGTGCTGATCCACATACAGCTGATAGCGGTCGTTCTCAAGCATTTTGGTCATGCTTGCGAGCTTTTCCTCGGGCGTTTTGTAAACGTCCGTCTGCATATAGATTCTGGAAATCTCCACATCACTCAACTCACCTGCGGCGCTGACCGCCAGAGTTCCGACAAACGCAACAGATCCGAGCATCAACACGACAGCTAAGAATGTCGAAAGAATTCTTGATTGAATTTTCATATTTTACCTCCTGTCTGTCGTTTAGACCCGATATTGGATTTCCGTTATCAGGTTCGTCACAAGGCTGACAAGCTTGGAAAGCAGCATACTGAACAGAAGCACGATAAAGACGATGACTGCCATTGCGACGATGGTGCACAGAATGATAATGAGATTCTTGAACATCGAATAGTCATGCGTTACCATTGTTCCGAAGAAGAGCAGGATGCCCACCCAGATGAACGCGACCGTTCCGATGAACGTGATGATGGAAGCTTCGCTCGACGACACCCAGTTCGACGCGATGGTCGCGGGGATAATCAGGAGCGGAAGCGGGAGGAGCGAATAGGACGACGCAATGAAGATATCCTTGAAGCTGCCTTCGCCGTCAAACAGCGTGGTCAGACACCAGTTTGCCAACACGAACAGGAGAAGCGGAACGGCAACCGAGATCAACTGGGTCATGATCGTGGTCACCTTCCCGGTCGGATTGAGCACATAGCCCTGCCCGACGCCCTGATAGAAGAAGGTCAGAACCGCAACGGCGAGGAACACCAACGACGCGCGAACCGAGCCGCGATGCTCATGCTTGAGGTCATAGAAACCGTCGAAGGGATGGAAGATCACATAGAAGCCGTAAATCAGTTCCTGCCCGAAGGTCTTTTTCGCGCGACCGTCGGTCGAAACGCGTTTATTGACCTTTGCGGCATACTGAAACCACTTGATCACGCCGACGATCACGCCGACAATCAGAACGATGACCAACAGAAACCACTTGGACATCCATTCTTTCCGGACTTCCTTATAAGCCTCGCTCCAGTTTTCGGTGTCGTAAGCCACCTCGTACATAGAGAGCGCGTCCTTATAAGAGCCGTTCCGATACATTGCGTTACCGATTCCGACATACGCGGCGTCGAAGTTGGAGTTCCGCTGCAGGACTTCTTTCCAACAGTCGATCGCTTCGTCGTAATCCAACGAGTTCTGCGCGCTGATTGCCTGAATCAGCAGGTCGCCGTACTTGGTGCGCTCGTAAACCACGATGCAACCGTCGTTTCCTTTATCCAACACCAACAGGGTGTCTCCCTGATAGCAGATCGCTTCGATGTTGGAAATGCTTCCGAGCAGAGACCCTTTATCGCCGAAGGCAAACAGCAGGTTTCCGTTGAAATCGTAGGTGTAAATCTTCTGCCGCTTTTCGTCGATGATCGACCATGTCTTTTCCGGTCCGACCGCAACGTCGGTAATGGTCGAAACGCCGTGGTAGGTATCCGAGCTGTCCGTGGAGTAATCGATTTCGCCCGCCGGCGGCCAGAAACCGTTGCGGCGCATGATCTCTTCACCCGACGGGTTGAGCAACTTGACCGGCAGATACGTACCCGATTTGGATTTGCCTTTGATCGCGCTCTGAACCGAGGATTCCGCGATGGAGGAGGTTGTCACGTAGACGAAACCGTCCTCGGTGATGGAAATGTTGTTATACTCGGTGGAAATCAGCTTTGCGCTGACCTTTTTCTGCTCGTCTGTCTGGAGCTTTCTCCACAGGATTTCCCATGCGGAAATGGTAACCGCCTGTGCGCCGATGAAGCCAACGAATTCGCCGTCGTTGTCCATAACGATGATACCCTGATAGGTGGTCGAGGAAACGACATAAATTCTGCCGTACTGGTCGATCGCCATCGCAACGGGCTTATAGACCGCGTCGTCGTCAAACAACTGGCTCTGCGGTTGGTCGACGATCTTTTTGAATTCAAAGGTCACGCGGTCGAACACGACCAAACGGTTGTGGTCGGTATCGCAGACCCAGATTTCGCCGTTGTCCCCGTCCTTGGGATTGACAACAAACACGCCCTGCGGATTCGTGAACGAATCGGGGTTTCCCTTGTCGTTGATGAAATCCGAAATGATGTAGTCCAGTTCGAGGTAACGGGTCAGCACCACGATCCGGTTGTTGCCCGAGTCGGCGATGTACACCTTCTTTTCGGAGTCGGTGACCATATCGCCCGGGTTATCCAGTTTGGTCAGCTTTTTCAGCGAATCCGCGCTCGCGTCGGGGTAGAAACTCTCAAACGCGAGGTCGGCAGAGCCGACGGTTTTGGAGGCGGAGTAAGCGTCCGGCGAATAGAGCGCTTTGCCGTCGATGGAATACGTGTAAGTCTGGTAAGCGGAGGAAGCCGACGCGCCGACGGTAAACATCGGGAAGAGCATCACCGCGCACAGGACGAGCAATACCGCCAATTTGAGTTTTTTCATATTGCCCTCCTTTAATCTTTCATACCGCTGGTTCCCATGGTCTCAATGATGTTCGACTGCGTAATGACAAACACGAGAATCGGAACCAACATCATCAGAACGGTTGCGGCTGCGGAAGCACCCGCGCGCTTGATACCACCTGCCGTAATCTGACCGATTGCGTAGTTGAACGACTTATACTGTTCGGAATAAATGTAGATGGACGAACCTGCGTTCCACAGCGTCTGGAAGCTGTACACGATCAGCGTCAGCCACGCGGGCTTGACCATCGGCATTGCAATGGTCCAGTAGGTCCGCAACTCGCTTGCGCCGTCCAACCGCGCGCTTTCCAGAACCGCGTCGGACACGCCCGTATCCATGAACTGCTTCATCAGGTAAAGTCCCAGTGTGTAGCCCCACGCGGGCACGATGATTGCCCAGTAGGTATCAATCATATGGAAGAAACTCATCAGCATGAAACTGGTGATTGCCGTGACCGTGGAGTGGAACATCAGAGACGTCTGAATGGTCTTGAAGATCGCCTTTCCGCCGGGAAATTTGATCTTTGCCAGCGCGTAAGCGCACATAGAAGCGATGAACAGGTGTCCGAATGTACCCATGACCGAGGTGAACACCGTGTTGAAGATGTAACGCGAGAACGGAACCCACGAAGTGTTCATCAGGCTGAACAGATCCTTGAAGTTGGAGAAAGTCGGGTTCATCACGTAGAAACGCGGCGGGTACATCCAGAGTTCGTCAAGCGGTTTGAGGGACTGCATGATGACGTAAGCCATCGGCAGAACCATGAAGAGTCCGAGCAGGGTCAGGACAATGGTAATTCCCGCGTCGCCTCCGGCAGAACGCGACAGGACAACCTTATGTTTTCTGGTTCTCAGCTTTGCCATGTCATGTACCTACCTTTGAAAGAATTTTCTTGACGATCATGTTCGCGCCGATCATGATAACGAACAGGATGACCGCAATCGCGGAAGAGTAACCGATTTCATACCGCTGACCGCCGTAGTCCTCCAGATGGTGGATAATGGTGTGCGCGGCGTAGTCGACCGACGGGAAGCCGCACAACGCGGTAACAACGCCGCCGAAGCCGAACGAACCGGTAATCGACATGATCGCGCCGAACATCAGCTGCGGGCGCATACTCGGCAGGGTGATATACCACAGTTCCTGCCAACGGTTACGCACGCCGTCCACCGCGCCCGCTTCGTAAAGCGAGCGGTCAACGCCCTGCAAACCTGCAATGAAGGACAGGAACGCCGTACCGAGAGACGTCCAGAGCGCCACCACGATACACAGCGGCATCACGTAGCTTGCGTCCTGGAAGAACGCGATCGGCTCGCTGATGAAGCCCAGTTCCAGAAGCGTTGCGTTGACCCAGCCCTGCGCGTCGGCGTCGAACAGCGTACCCCAGATGAGGTAAACCTGACCCGAAATGGACGGCGCGTAGAAAATCAGGGTCACGATCGCGCGGATGCGGGGCGACAGCTCGTTGATGAACCACGCCACCAGATAGGACATGAGGTAGGAGGTCGGACCGACGATCGCCGCAAAAATGAAGGTATTCTTGCAGGCAATCAGGAAGATATCGTCGGCAAAGAACAGGTTGATGTAGTTATCGAACCAGACCCAGTTGGGAGCCTGTAACATGTTGAAGTCGGTAAAGCTGAAGAAGATGGACAGGACAACGGGCGCAACCGTGAACAGGGTGAAAATGATAACGTAGGGAGCGATCATCACATATGCGACCCAGTTCCGTTTCATTTCCTTCCAGATCCACTGGCGGTAGGTCAGGTCTTTTCTCGAAACAGCCTGATAAGCAGCTTTTTCCGATCCCTCCGATGCTGTTTTATTTGACATTTTGCATTCTCCTTTTCAGATTTTGAAAAACATGAAAACGAATCAGTAGGAAGCCAGTGCATTTGCAATGTCACCGAGACCTGTGGAAATGAAGTAGATCAACTGCTGTTCGTTCAGGGATTTGATGCTGTAACCGCCGTTCTTGGTCTCTGCGGTCTGCTTACCGATGTTGACATAGTAGGTCGGAACTTCAGCAGTTTTGCCGTCCGCCTTGGTGATGGTCATCGTTTCGGTGATACCGTAGGAATCCAGAATTGCCTTGAAGGCAGCCGCCGCGTCATTCAGCTGATCGATCTTGCTGTTTGCAATCGCGTACTTTGCAGCAAGCACTGCGGAAGCAACCGCGCTGTACTTGTCGTTGCCTTCCTTAATATACTCGGAGGTCAGATACTCCATTGCTTCCAACACCTGATCGGAACGCTTCGAAGCGAGCGTCTGTCCGATTTCCAGAGTTTCCAGTTTGAACTCCTCGCGCTTTCTCGTAATTTCCTTGTTGATGGTCTTGATGTAGCTGAGCAGTTCGGAACTGGGGTCTGCGTCATCGTTGTAAGCCGAGAGGAATGCGAAGTTGGTGTAACGGTCGATGATGTAGTAGCCGGGGTAGTTCGGGATAGAAGCCAGATTGTTGAACTGACGGTTGATCTCGACGTATTCCTCGTTCGTCCAAGGCATACTCTCAAGCGCCTGCTTGTTTGCGGTGGAGTGCTTTGCGGAATCACCGAGGATCGCAACCATTTCCTTTGCGTACTCCGCCTGACAATCGCTGTCGGTGTACCACTTCACGAACGTCCATGCGTCGGTGTAATCCTTGTTGGTTTCCTTAATCATAACAGCCGCGGTGACCGTGGAAACGGCACAGTTGTTGATGGTCTTGTTGCCCTCCGCGTCGGTTGTCACATAACCGGGCAGCGGAACGAAAGTCCAACAGCCATCCAACTCGGTTGCAAACACCTTGAGGTGGTTGTACAGGGACGTATAGTCGGAAATGATGATCGGCATCTCGCCGGTACGGAAACGGTTTGCCGCGCTGTACTTATACGGGAACGAATACTGCGTGAACATGTTGCACATCGTCTCAAACGCTTTCAGACCCAGAACCGAATCCAGATTGATGCGCATACCGTCGTCCGCGAAGAGCGAACCGCCAAGCTGATAGAGGTGCATTTTGTAGTCGGTGGTCACACCGATTTCCATGTTGTTGGACTCCAGTTTGGACTGCGCCACGTAGATGTCCTCCCATGTCTTGGGAATCTCGATCTGGAGGTCGGAAAGGATATCGGTACGGATGAACATCATCGGGAAAGCCTGCGTTTCGGGAAGTCCGTAGGTGTGCATATCGCCGTCGGCGTCGCTGATGGAAAGCACGGTCATTGCCGCGTCGTTGAAGTTGAGGACAGCCTCTTCAAAGCCGTCGAGATCCTCCACGTTCATCAGCGCTCCGCGGATTGCGTAGTTGATAACGTTGGTCTGTCCGAGTCCGAGGTAAACGTCAGGTCCCATGCCCGCCAGAATGGAGGGCAGAAGCGTACCGCCCGAGACAAGCTTCAGGTCAACGGGAATGTTGCCGTATTCGCCGCTTGCGGTAAACTTGTTGGTGCAGAGGTTACGGATAACCTGCGACTGGTCACGACCGTAAGCCAGCCAGACGTTGATGGATTCCTTGGTCGTCTCTCCCGTATCCATTGAACCCATGCTGTTGTAGTCGCGGAAGAAGCTCATCACGAAACTGGAAACTTCATGTCCGATTGCGCGGAAGAAGTTTGCTTTCGCCTTCGGCTTCTTCACCGAAGCGCCCTGAATGCGGAAGTAGTCGATCTGGAGCGGCTGCGTCTTGGAGTCGGTCAGGAACGTACCGAACGAACCGACGTAGGACTTGAAGTTATCAAGGTTCTTCGCGATTGCGTTCTCGTCGCGCCCCATCTTCTCAAGCAGCGTCTGCAACTTATCGCAGATACCGGTGTAAGAGGAAGCCACGCCGACGGTGTCTTTCTTTAAGAAGTCGGAAACGTTTCCGAGCGCCACCGACTGCTCGAGCATATCCAGCATGGTGTTCGGGAGCAGACGGGTGAAGCTGTAGTCGCGGTAGTCGTCGGGAGACGAACCGGTCAGCTTGATGATGCTGAGGTAATCGTCGTTCAGCGCGTCCAGAATGGATTCGATCTGACGAACCAACTCGCTCATCGAGCCGAGCGCCACCTCGAAGTGCAGGGTGTAGGTCACGCCCTCTTCAAAATATAAAGGATAGGTTTCGTCCTTGTTGCCGCCCTTGGAAAGTCCCTTGACTTGCCATGCGTTGTTGTAGTCAAAACGCAACTGGGTTGCTTCCTCAAACGGAACGCCGTTGTAGTAGCCCGCCGTGTTGCCGAAAGCCGCCTTGTACGCGTCCTCGGACTCGTAGCCGTTCGTGTAAATCTTCAGCGTGCGGCAGACATACATACCGTCAAGGTAACTCTGTTTGAAGCGGGAGTAGATTTCATACATACCCGAAGAGTTCACGCTGAACTGATACCGAATCCACTGACCTGCAGTCTCCCACTTCTCCGTACCGATGGTATTGAGCATCGTGCGGCTCGTGTCGATCGGAGAGGTCAGCGCGTCGGAACGATCCTCAACGGGATAGACCACGTTGGTGGAGGTGTTGACGGTGTTCTCGCCCTCAATCTGCACCACGTCCGTGCCCTCTTCCAGAGAAGCGCCGCTGTTCTTCAGCCGTTCGAGGTACTCCTCATAGGTGGGGTTGGTATGGCAGGCGGTCAACGTCAGCGAATCGAACGCAACAGGTTCGTTCACGCCGGACAGCGTCAGGGTCACGCATCCGTCCTCATCCGGCTCAAGTGCGAATCTCAGCGGCGCGGAGTAATAGCCGTCGCTGTCGTGAATGGTGTACTCCATCCACTTCGGATCCTGCAGCATGGTCGGGCGCATTTCGTTGTTCATCGCGTCGGTCACAAAGAAGCGGAGTTCGTATTTGTCAATCAGCGCATTGATCGCGCTCGTGATGACCGTCGGGCGCTCCACGTACAGCACCTTATCCGAGCCCTCGCCGGAAATGTACGCCGTCAGACCCGCCGCTTCCATTTCGGCAAGAACCTGCGCCAGATCCGCGTCCAGTTTTTCCTGATTCTTTCTGATCTTTTTCGACGGCTGATAGGTGGCAGTCAGCACATCGCCCGCATCGGAGCGGTAGGAGGACCAGTTCTTCGGCAGGGTCAGCGACCGTGCCTCGCTGAACGGAACTGTCCCGTTGATGTAAAACTCGCGCTCGGGAGAGGCGTTCTTGTTGTTGATCGGGTAGTACGACAGCATGATGTTGTACAGCGCCTTTTCCGTGATACCCGACGCGGAAAGATCGATCTTCCATGTCGTGCTTCCGGTGCTCGGCGTGTAAACAGCCTTCCGTCCGTCATACTCCTCAAAATGCACAAGGTCGCGCAGCGCATACCCTTCGGGCAACGCCTCGGGGTCGGTGCAGACCGTGCCGTCCTTGGTTGTCAGCGTCCAGACGCCGTCCTTTACGGTTACGGTGTCGCCCGCAGTGTTGACGAAGGTCAGGTCGCCGAACGCCGAGACCGTAACGGTCTTGTCGGTGCTTTCCGCATCCGCGCAGACCCGCGCCAGATACTCCTCATACGACAGCAGGTCGCGTGCGTTCTCGTAGTCGCCGATGGTCTTATCGGTGACGCTGGACGTTTCAGCACCCGCGGCGATCGCGGAGCCGCTCACAAGAAACAGAACCGCCAATGCGAAGCTGACAAATCTTGTGAATCTCTTCTTTCCCATTTGTGTTTCCTCCTGAAAAATTCATCCGGCATCCGCCGCCTCCGCCGCCTGCCATGCGAGAGAGGTCCGACAGCCGCACCCGAAAATGAGAAACAGGTACAGCGATACCTTTTTTAACTCCTATATCATATCACAAAAAAAACCGATTGTCAAGCAAAAAAAAGAAGCCGCCCGTCACGCGGGGATCGGAATTCCCGCCCTTTGGTTCACAGTTTCAACAACGCCGCCGCCAAAAAAGTTTACATTTCAATTTGTGTCTTTTTAACCGACATTTCATGAAAACGGCATAGTAAATACAATTTACGGCATTTTCCGCAACGCGGTCAGTAAAATCCGCTATTTTTGGTGATTATTTTTTCTTCAAACCGCTTGACAAACCTTGTAAATCCGAAATAGTAAATATAATTTACCCATCGGAAAAACCGTTTTCCGTGTCGAAAGGATTCCGCAAAGCGGAAACGATTGTACATTTCGCACAAATTTCAGCCCGAATTTTCTACATCCTCGCAGGTTGCACAAATCTGCCGTTTTTATCCATTATTTACGTTTGTTTCCTGATTTTAGGTAACAAAAAGGCTTCACATCGTGAAGCCTGAGAGAGAGCATAATAAAAGGCATCGCCCTATCAAAGAGCAGACTCTTTTAACGCTTTTTCTTTGACCATGCAGGCGCAAAGAAAAAGGCTTTGCAAAAAGAAAGCGCCGTTAAAGGATTTCGCGCTCTGCGGAGCGCGACGAGGACTCCGCGTCCTCGACCGCGCCGCCTTTTAGAAAAGGCGGGCGAAAACTATCCCTGCAATAAAAACCAACGGGAGCTACGGCGGTTACTTCAAAAAGCCGTTGATGATTTCTTCCTCGGCTTCCTTTTCGGTCAATCCCAGAGTCATCAGCTTAATCAGCTGTTCCCCTGCGATTTTTCCGATTGCCGCCTCATGGATCAGCGACGCGTCGGTATGCCGCGCCTCGATCTCGGGAATTGCCGCAACTGTGGCGCGATCCATAATGATTGCGTCGCACTCGGTATGCCCCGAGCAACGGTTATTTCCGCGCACGTTGGAGAAGAACTTCTGGTGGCTGTCCTCTTTTGCAACCGACCGCGACACCACGTGCGTTCCGCAGCCCTCGCCGTCCAGATCCACCACGAAATGCGTTTCCGCCACCTGATGTCCGTGGGTCAGAATTTTTTCGTGAATCACCAACGTTGCGCCGTCGCCCAGTTTCGCGGTGGTCGAACGCACCGTGGAGTCGATTCCCTTAATCTGCGCCGTTTCCATTTCCATGTGGCTGTCGGCTTCCTGATACACAATGGTTTGCGGGTTCATCACGTTGATTCCGTTGCCGTCCCCTTCGCCGTAGTGCTTCTCGATATACTTCACCTTGGCATTCTTTCCGAGGTAGAAGGTATGAATACCGTCGTGTCGGCTTTCCTGCGTTCCGCAGTTGTGGATGCCGCACCCCGCAACGATGGTCACGTCGCAGTCCTCGCCCACAAAGAAATCGTTATAGACCATATCGTTCAGCCCCGTTTCGGAGATCAGAACCGGGATATGCACGCTTTCGTTCTTCGTCCCGGGCTTGATATAGATCTCGATTCCGGGCTTATCGGTCTTTTTGACAATGGAAATATGCTCCGAATCGTTCTTTCCGTAAAGCGAACCGTTGATACGGAGCGAATACGCCCCCATGGGAACTTCGTGAATTCCCGCAATCTCCTGCAAAAGCGCCTTCTGCACGTCGGTGATCATACCGTTGCCCCCTCCTTTACGGTCAGTCTGCACCCTGCGGTTGCCCCGAGCAACTCGGGCAGGATGTCCTCCTTCGGTCCGTATGCCGCAATCTCGCCGTTCACCACCACAACCACCTTGTCCGCGATGTCCAGAATCCGCTCCTGATGCGAAATAATCAGAATCGTTCCCCTCGTCCGCTCGTACATGGAGCGGAACACCGAAATCAGGTTGTTGAAACTCCACAGATCGATCCCCGCCTCGGGTTCGTCAAACAGCGACAGCTTCGTCCCGCGGGCGTTGATCATCGCAATTTCAATCCGCTTCAGCTCCCCGCCCGAGAGCGACGCGTCCAGTTCGCGGTCGATATAGTTTTTCGCGCAAAGTCCGACCTCGGAGAGGTAGTTGCACGCCTGCGCAACGGTAATCTTCTCCCCTGCCGCAAGCGAAATCAGATCTTTGACCGTCAGCCCCTTGAAGCGGACGGGCTGTTGGAAAGCGAAGCTGACCCCGCGGCGGGCGCGGTCGGTGATGGAAAGATCGGTGATATCCTCACCATCCAGAATGATCTGCCCCGACGTCGGGCGGTAAATGCCCGCAATCAGCTTGGCAAGCGTGGATTTTCCGCTTCCGTTCGGTCCTGTAACCGCCACAAAACGGTCGTCGATCTTCAGATTCACGTTTCGGATGATCTCTTTTCCGTCCGGAACGGTGTATGACAAATTCTTGAGTTCAAGCATGAATTGCATCCTCTTTATTTTTGTTTAGCATTTTATTTTACCCTTTTTTCCACTCTTTTGCAAGTGCAAACCGCCATTTATATGTTAAAAGTTTGTGAACAGAGCTGTTTGTGATCCAAAATGTACGGAAAATATGGTATAATCTACCCGTTATTCCACCACAGAAAGGGACAATCATGAGAAATTATCCGATTCTGACCCTTACCGAGAAAGGCGCGGATTTCCTGCGCGGCGGTCACGTCTGGGTCTTTGCCGACGAGGTAACCCACATCACGGGCACGCCCGAGGACGGCGCGCTTGCCGACGTGTACTCACCGAAAGGCAAATACCTCGGCACAGGGTTTTATAATTCCAATTCCAAAATCCGCGTTCGCGTTATCTCCAAAAACGCAAACGACCGCTTCGACGCCGCCTTCTGGGAACGCAAACTCCGTTGGGCAATCGACTACCGCCGCACGGTCATGGGCGAGCGCGATTTTGCCTGCTGTCGGCTGATTTTCGGCGAAGCCGACGCCTTCCCCGGGCTGACGGTAGACCGTTTCGGCGAGGTTCTTGTTACCGAGGTTCTGTCGCTCGGCATGGAGAGAATCAAGAATGAGATTTATTCTATTCTTGTCCGCCTGCTCCGCGAGGAATTCGGGCAGACGATCACGGTTCTGTACGAGCGGAACGAAGCACCCATCCGAAAACTGGAAGGCATGGAAACAGCCAAAGGCTTTTGGAGCGGCGAGGGTCTGCGAACCGATACCGACGGGCTGACAACCATCACCGAGAACGGGATTCTTTACACCGTGGACTATATCGAGGGGCAGAAAACCGGCTTTTTCCTCGACCAGAAATACAACCGCGCGGCAATCCGCACCTTGGCGCGCGGCAAGCGGGTTCTGGACTGCTTCACGCACACCGGCTCTTTTGCGCTCAATGCGGCGCAGGCGGGCGCGGAACACGTCACGGCAGTGGATATTTCGGCGGACGCTCTGGCGGTTGCGCAGAAAAATGCGGCGCAAAACGGGCTTTCCGACCGCATGGACTTCGTTTGCGCCGATGTGTTCGACTATCTCTCCGCGCTCCCGCAGAACCACGGCTACGATTTCATCATTCTTGACCCGCCTGCCTTCACCAAGAGCCGCGACACCCTGCGCAACGCCATCAAGGGCTACCGCGAGATCAACCGCCGCGCCATGCAGTTGCTCCGCCGCGGCTCGTATCTTGCCACCTGCTCCTGCTCGCACTTCATGACGAACACCTATTTCTGCCAGATGCTCCACAACGCCGCCGAGGACGCAGGCGTTGGACTGCGGCAGATCGAAGCCCGCCAACAGTCCCCCGACCACCCGATTCTCTGGAACGTTCCCGAGACCGACTATCTGAAATTCTATATCTTCCAGATCGTGTAATTCGGAATCGTTTTTAGTCTTATTCTCGATTATTAGGCGTTTTTTACAGGAATTCTGTCGGAATTTGAGCGGAATTCACAAAGTTTCTGCCGCCGTCTTGACAGTTCAAACCAAATATGGTATACTGATTCTGTACATCGGGGGCGACACCCATTACAAAAAACGGGATGTACGACACATCAGACCAAGGGGGTGACACCCATTACAAAAAACATTCGGGTCATTGATGAGCAAGGAACGGAATATGAAACGACCTACCCGAAACGGGCAAAGGGTCTTGTAAAAAACGGCAGGGCGCGTTTCATAGATGAGCATACCATTTGCCTTGCGCGCCCTCCGATTCACCGATTGGAGACAAAACAAATGGAACAGAATCAAAACCTGACGGAGCGGGAAATCTTCCTCCAGATTGCACAGTTGCAAAAGCAGTTAACAGAGGACATCCAGTCCTCCCTGCAGCACCTTTCCAATGCGATTTCATCGTTGCTTGACGACGGAAACCTGACCTTGCCGGAACACGTTGCGGAGGTCTGCAATGTATTCGCGGCAAGAGAAGCGACCTTTTCGGAAATGCTCGCATTTTATCGGAAACTCTATGACGACATTCACAACAAGGATCGCCAACAGGTTGAGTTGATCGGAGTTGCCTTTGACCGTCTGACGGCGCAGGTCAACGCGGATATGCAGAACGAGGACAAAACCTTTATTTTCTGCGAAATTGCACGGCACATCGCAGCCTTGACCGAAACGTACCTTTCCAATAATTTTGACGGAAAGCAAACCGAATAACCTAAGAAACGGATGCCGGGCGGCATCCGTTTCCTTTTGTTATTTGGCTCTAATCTAATTGTAAACGAAAGGCACATTACCGCTTAACAAGTACAAACTTCTTTCACGCTTTTTCTTTGACCATGTAGGCGCAAAGAAGAAAGACACACTTTGCTACGCAAAGCCGCAAAAAGAAAGCGCCGTAAAAGAAGGATTTCGCCGCCTGCGGGCGGCGACCAGCGCTCCACGGCGCTGGACTCGTGCCGCCTTTTAGAAAAGGCGGGCGAAAACTTTCAGCACACGAAAACGTTAAGTTATCTTACTCCTTTTTCAGCGGTAGCGTATCGAACACGTTCTCGATATCCCCCGCCCCCATCACAAGGAGCAGATCCCCGTCACGCACGACCTCGGGCAAGCGCCGCGCGAGGTCGGCAACATCTCCGCAGAATTCCGCCCGCGATCCGATGGCGCGCGCAAGGTCTGCCGAGGAAACGCCGCTCTCGTTGGTTTCCCGCGCGGCGTAGATTTCCGCAAAGTACACCTCGTCCGCCAAGTCAAATGCGTGCGTGAACTCATCAAACAGCCCTGCCGTGCGGCTGTAGGTATGCGGCTGATAGGCGCAGAGAACCCGCCTGTATCCCAACTCCCGCGCGCCCGCAAGCGTTGCTTCAATCGCGCTCGGGTGGTGCGCGTAATCGTCATAGACCGTCGCGCCGCCGAGTTTTCCGCGGTACTCCATCCGCCGTCGGATGCCTTGGAAGCTTGCAACCGCCCGCGCGATCTCCGCGGGACTCCGACCGCACAGGTACGCCGCCGACGCCGCCGCAAGCGCGTTGTACACCTGAAATTCCCCGGGCTGTGACAGCGCAATGCGGCAGAGTTTTTCCCCTTTATAAAGGAAATCGAACGAACGGAAACCCGCGCGATCGGTCACGTTTGCGGCGCGGAAATCCGCCGTTTCGCACAGTCCGAATGTGACCGACGATTCGGGCGGCAGGTCGTGCATGGCACGCGCCGTCTCCCCGTCGTCCGCGTTCCAGAGCGCCCGTCCGCCGCAGGCAAGCGCCCGCCCCGCAAAGGCGCGGAAGGACGCGCGAACCTGCTCCATGCTGTGGAAATAATCCACATGATCCATGCCGACATTGAGGATTACGGCAAGCGTGGGGTTGAAGTCCAGAAAGGAATCCTTGTATTCGCAGGCTTCAAAAACGAATTCCTCCCGCTTTTGCCCGATGCGGCAGGAGGTATCCCCGAACTCAACCGATTCCGCGCCGCCCATGACCGTCGGATCACCGCCTGCAAGAAGGATATGAGCAAGGAGCGCCGTTGTGGTACTCTTTCCGTTCATCCCCGACACGCCCACGCGATGCGAAAAGCGCATCATGAGATAGCCGAGGTAATCCGCGCGGGAAATCAGCGGCAGTCCCCGCCGCTTCGCCTCCAGATACTCGGGATTGTCCTCTGCGATGGCAACGGTATAAATCACCGCGTCGCAACCGTCGAGATGCGCCGCGTTATGCCCGGGAAAGACCCGCGCCCCCGCCTGC
This sequence comes from Eubacterium sp. CAG:180, assembly GCA_963628215.1. Classification (GTDB taxonomy): domain Bacteria; phylum Bacillota; class Clostridia; order Oscillospirales; family CAG-272; genus UMGS1865. The sequence continues at coordinate 242 of CAVGEJ010000024.1, read as the reverse complement.
CTCAGGTGATCGAGGCGCGCGCTTTCCGTGCGATCCGAGCCGCTCACCTCCACGCCCTCCGCAAGGGTCAGGAGCGCGAGCGCGTACATACTCACCCCGCCGATCCCGATGAAAAACAGCCTGCGGCAACGGGCAAGCAACGGTTTCAGCCCCTCCGTTCCCAGATGCGTATTGTTCAAAGACATATTAATCTCCATTCTGCCGCTAAAGCGTCAGCACAAATAGGAATGAAAGCTGGCGGT
>CAVGEJ010000023.1:0-23431 GCA_963628215.1 Eubacterium sp. CAG:180 | reverse complement strand
AACGCGGGGTTATTTGGGGCTTACTGAACTTCACAAAGTGAATAAATATTCCGAAAACGAATATTTATAAATATAAACTGCCGAATCAGGCGAAGCGATTGCCATTTTTATACATAAATTTGACCATCGTTGACCATAAACGGTCATAAATGATGCCGAATACCGACGAAAATCCACCGATTTACACAATAAAATGCAAGATGCGAGAAAAATCTTGCAATCTTTCACAAAAATCATATTTTTTCATTTTACCTATTGACATGTGACGAAAATGTGATATAATATGTGATATCATATTTTTCAATGGGAGGATGCTTCTATGAACGAACAACAAACCAATCCGGTGTTGCGCGTTTTTGCCAAGATGGGCAAATGGTTCTGGGCTTTCGTAGCGGCGGCGGTATTGCTGATCGGTGCGATTGTTGCGATCATTATTCTGGCAGTCGGCGCAAAGAAAACCCCGGACAAGCCTCTGCCGCAGGAAGGTTCCGAAACGGGAATCTACTATCTTGATGCGGCGCTGGGCGAGTATACGCTGTCGCTGAACAGCGGCAGTAAATTTACCATTGCGGGACCTGACCTGAACAAGTCGGGCGACTACACGGTCGACGGCGCAATGGTGACGCTCGATTTTGTCCGCGACGAGGACGGAACTGCGCAGGCAACGCTGGACGGCGACCGTCTGGTGTTGGTCTGGCAGGAATCCACGCTGACGTTCCTGCGGAAGGTGACCTATACGGTTTCCTTTGACACGGCGGGCGGCGACGAGGTCGAACCGGTTCCGGTTATCAACGGAAAAACCGTTGCAAAGCCTGCCGACCCGACCAAGAGCGGGAGCGTGTTCCTCGGTTGGTATGCCGACGCGGAACTGTCGCAGGCATTCCATTTCGGAAGCACACCGATCTATGGGGACGCGACCGTTTATGCCAAGTGGGCGGAAAAAGTTCCCGGGCAGGACGAGTTCAGGGTGGACTTTGACCTCGGCTACGACGGCGCAGCGCCCGCATCGGTTCTCACGGTCGGCGGCAAGCTTGTTTTCTCTGCCGATTATGCCGAACCGGAACGGGAAGGGTACGCCTTTGGAGGTTGGTACATCAGCGATTACGAGGACGGCAGCAAGCTGACCCGTGTTGCAACCGAGGGAACTGCGCTGACTGCCGACACCACGCTGTTTGCGGTGTGGGTGCAGAGCGCTTCCGATAAGCTGCCGACGCCTGCGGTGAGCGTGGTCGGCAATACGATCGGCTGGAACGCGGTGGAGGGCGCGAATGCGTACCAAGTGACCGTGACGGACGGGGACGGCAATGTTCTGTTCGATCAGTCGGTCGGCACAACCGCACAGAATTTTGACTTTGCCTCTGCCGAGGCGGGCGACTACATTGTAAAGGTCACCGCCAAAGGGAGCGCGAAGGGGGATTCCGACGTTGCGGTGCGGTATCTGCGGAACAAGGCGCTGAACCGTGTTTCGGGAATGCGCGTGGTTGGTTCTACGTTGGTATTCAACGCGGTGGACGGTGCGGAAAAATACCTGATTACCATTGACTGCGGCAACAAGGAGCACAATCATACCCTGTTTGATAACGGGAAATCGACCTATTACAACTTTGAAAACTGCACCATGCAGGCTTCCGGTATTTCCTTTACGGTGACCGCCGTGGCGGACGGCTATGCAAGTTCGCAGTCAAAGACCTTCGTGCTGATCCGCGATCTGGAGCAGGTGAGCGAGATTGTTTACGACGCGGAAACGGCAATCTTCCGTTGGAAGAGCGTTCCGGATGCCGTGAAGTATCTGGTAACCGTTACCTGCGACGGCAAAACGGTTACGTTTGACAACGGAAGCGCGACCGATTATACGGTGAAAAACCTGACGGGAGCGATCACCCTTTCGGTTGTTCCCGTGAGCGCGGGTTACAACTCGCCCGAAGCGGCAACGCTTGCCGTGACCAAGACAACGCCCGCAACGCCCGAAAACCTTACGGTCTCCGAAATGACCGTGACGTGGGGTTCGGCGGCGGGAGCGGTGAGCTACATTGTCCGGATCTCCGGGAATTCCTATCCCGTGAGCGGAACTTCGTTCAATCTGCGTGACGCAGGGCTGACCTTTACCGCGGGAACGCAGTATCCCATCACGGTTCAGTCGGTCGGCGAGACCGAGAATTCGGTGGTCAGCGACACCGTAAAGGCAACCTATCTTTCGATGGGCACGGTTTCCTACGGCGCGAATACCGTTTCGTGGTCGCCGGTTATCGGCGTTTCGAGATTTGAAGTGCGCGTCAACGGCGGGGAAAGCTTCTTCGTCACGGGCGCGAACAATGCGAAAGTCGTGCTGACCAAAGCGGGGATCAACACGGTGGAGGTCAGACCCGCGAACTTCGCAACCGACACCGAATGGACCAAACTGGAGGCCATGGCGTACCGCGTGACCTACGAAAGCCGTTCGTTGGGCGGCAGTGTGACCGAATATGTCGCAAAGGGCGACGTGATGCTGCTTCCGACCGATTTTACCTTTGCGGGTTTTGAGTTCGGCGGTTGGTACAACACCCCCTCTGCTGCAGAAGGCAACGGCACTGCGTTTGTCGGCAACGTTTTCGAAGGCAACGGCGACACGGTGTTTTACGCAAACTGGACTCCGAAGTCCTACACCGTAGAGATCATCGGTCTGGACGACTCCATGAGCGGTGCGGCAACGGGAGACAAGATCAAGGTCATCTATACAAAAGGCTTCACGCTCCCGGTTCTTACCACCACCGACACGGTGAAGAGCAACTTTGCGGGTTGGTATACGGGACCCGGCGGAACAGGCACCAAGCTGACCGATTACCTCGGCAATTCGGCCGGGGTATACGATGTGACAACCGACTCGCTGGCATATCCGTACTTTACCTCGGGTCTGGTGTTCGAACTGAAGGATGACAACACTTACGCCGTCAAGAAGGGCGCGGATATCGACACCATTCCGAAGGTGACGATTCCCGCAAGCTACAACGGCATTGCGGTGACCTCGATTCTGGAAAACGGGTTCTATGACTGCGATTCCTTGGTGGAGATCAACATTCCCGATACAATCCGTCTGATCGGTACAGGCGCGTTCGGAAGCTGTGACGCACTCGAAGCGCTGAACGTCTACGCGGTATCCTCGGATACCCCGCACGAGGTGTTCTACCATTCCTTTGACGGCGCTCTGCTTTATGACGACGCGGCTTCGGGCTACACCTATCTGGAGGTGTTCCCGCGGGCAAAGAAAGGCGCGTTTACCGTGCCGGGCTCGGTTGACGTAATCCGCAGCCGTTCGTTCAACTACGCGAAGATCAGTTCGGTGACGATCTCGAAAGAGGTTCTGATCGTCGGCGATTACGCGTTTTCCAACTGCCGCTCGCTGAAATCGATTGTCTTTGAGGACGGCAGAACTTCGCCCGTTTCGGTTTCGCTCAACGCGTTCAGCGGTTGCTATGCGGTAACGGGAATCCATCTGCCTGCGCTGATCAAGGGCGCGGGGGAGGACGAAGCGTTCGACGTCAAAACGTTGAACACGCTGACTTCCCTTGAAACGGTCTCGGTGGAGCGGGTAACGGGCGCGTACTTCTCGTCGGTTGACGGAATGCTCTGCAACGACCTCGGCGACACCATCCTGTATTGCCCGCTCGGCTATACCGGAATCAGCGGCGTTCTCACAATCCCGAAGGGGATTACCGCAATCGGAGACGGCACGTTCAGCGGACGTAACGCGTTCACGGCTGTGGTGATTCCGAACTATGTAACGGGGATCGGCGACAATGCGTTCTACGGTTGCCGCAATCTGACAAAGATCACGATTGAAGGCTCGAGAAGCCGCGATCTGACCATCGGCGACGCCGCATTCTACGGTTGCAGCAACGCAAAGCAGGTTGTGTTTGAAGGCAACGGCGGCGGTGCGGCGGATACGGGAAAGATCACCGTTGGTGTTTACGCTTTCTCGGGAATTTCCGAGTTGCGCTCTTTGACGGTTGGCGCGGGGGTCAACATCTCCGAGATCGGGGCTGCCGCATTCGAGTACGACCTGAAACTCCGCACAATCGACGTGGATGCAGCGGCGACCGTAACCCGGGTAGGCGAGAGAGCCTTCCGCGGCTGTGAAGGACTGGTTGCGTTTACCATTCCCGCGTCCACCGTTTCCATCGGCGACAGCGCGTTTTCAGATTGCCGTTTCCTTGCAAAGGTCGTGTTTGCGCCGAACGGGCAAAACATCGACTTCGGCTCTTATGTGTTCAGCAACTGTGTGGCGCTGACGGGCGTGGAACTTCCCGCAACGGTGCAGAGTTTCGACGGCTCGGCATTTGACGGGTGCTCCTCTCTGCGGAATATCGTTGTAGATCCCGCAAATCCCTACCTGACCACGGTGAACGGCGTTCTGTATGACAAGAACCTGACCGAGATCCTGTTCTATCCGAAGGGAATTGACGATCCGAACCTGGCAAACCTGCCGTGGGATTCGTTGAAGAAGATCGGCAACACGGTCTTTAAGAACAACGCGAACATCAAAACGGTTACGCTTCCCGGGCAGATTACTTCCATCGGCGACGGCGCGTTTGACGGTTGTATCAACCTCGAAACCGTGGTGTTCGGAACGGACGGCAGCGCGCTGACGATCGGCGATTATGCCTTTGCAAACTGCGCGGGGCTGACTATGGTCATGTTGCCGTCCTATACCACCGAGTTGGGCGAGGGCGCGTTCTATATCACTCCGCTGACCTCGTTCGCCGTTCCCGCAAGCCTGAAAACCATCGGAGCGAAAGCCTTCATGTACACCGGGCTTACCGCAATCGACATTCCCGCAAGCGTTGAGCGCATCGGCGACGGCGCGTTCGCTTATACCAAGCTGACGTCGGCGACCTTCGCGGACGGCGACAAGGCGCTGGAACTGGGCGACCTGACCGATCTTGACATTGACTACGGCTTTGAAAGCGACGATTACAGCACCAAGAAAAATTCCAAACTGTTCCCCGAGAACTATATCGGCGTGGACGCGATCGGCGTCTTTACGGGAACTTCGCTGAAAACGCTCAACCTTCCCGCAAGACTGACCCGGATCGGTGCGTTTGCGTTCTATAAGCTGACAACGCTTGAGACCGTGACGTTCGGCGACAACGCGCGGCTTGCGGTGATCGGCGACGGTGCGTTCTACGGAACGGGTCTGACCTCCGTCGGACTGGAAAAGACCGCGGTTGCCACGATCGGAGACTTCGCCTTTACGGAAACCCGCCTGACGTCGGTAACGCTTCCGAACACGGTAACCGTGATCGAAAAGTATGCGTTTGCCGATATCGGCAAGATCAGCGGAACTTCCTTTACGGGAACGCTGAGCGGGGTGAATTTCGCAACGGGCGGAACGGAAAAGCTGACGGTCAAGGGGAATGCCTTCCGGAACTCCGCGTTTGAGGAAATCACATTCCCGGCACGTCTGGACAGCTGTGCCGAACCGGTTCTGGTCGGTTCTGCAAACCCGTCCTATGCGCTGAGACTCAAGTCCTTTTATCTTGTGGTGGAAGGCAATGCCGCTCTGAAGGCAGTCCATGTCGAGAGCGGTTGCGCGAAGTACGCGTCGGTTGACGGCGTGCTCTATGAGAAGAACGAGAGCGGCGAGGCTGTGACCCTGATTTACTGCCCGCCCGTGAAAACAGGAACGCTGACCGTTCCCAAGACCGTTACGCACGTGGAAAACCGGGCATTCTTCCTCTCGCAGCTGAGCGGCGTGACCTTTGAGAACTATGCCGTCGGAGACCCGAACCACGGCAAGGCAATTCTGGAGATCGGCAACGCGGCAAATTCTTCTTCGTTTATGGCAAACTATGCGGTCTTCGGCGGCACGGTCGGAAGAGGCGGCGCTGTGACGGCGCACTCGATCCTTCAGGGCTATAACAGCGCGGTCAAAACGCAGGTTCGGAACACGGCGTCTCCGAGCACGAGCAAGATTGCGCAGATCAGCTTCCCGTCGCACCTCAAGACGTTGGGCAGCTACGCGATTTACAACATTCCGACGAACGGACTGACGGTTACGTTTGACCCGGATACTTCCCCGATCGAACTGTATGAGAAGGCGATCAGCGACAACTTTGCGATTATTGCCGACCGCTTCAGCGACGAAGATACGTTTGTCGGTCTGACGGTTCTGCATCTGCCTGCCGTCAAATCGCTGGCAAACGATTCGTGGTATGCTTCTACCATCAGTAACAACAAGGCGCTGACAACCGTGACCTTCGGCGAAGGCTCGACCGTAAAGCTTCTGCCCGACAGCCTGTTCTCGGGCTGCGCGGCGCTGACAAGCGTTGTTATCCCCGCGAGCGTGACGCAGATCGATGCAAGATGCTTCCAGGGCTGCACGGCGCTGACAAGCATCACCTTTGCGGAAGGCTCAAAGCTTGTTTCAATCGGTTCTGCAGCGTTCTCCAAGACCGGCCTGACCGAATTCGTTTTCCCCGACGGGGTAACATCGGTTGGCGAAAAGGTCTTTGACGGTTGCGAGTCGCTGACCAAAGTCACGCTTGGCGCGGGCATGACCAGTACGTTGGCATACGACCTCAACAACAATTCCTCCACCATTTTCCGCGGCTGTACCTCGATCCGGGAGTTCGCGGTGGCGAAGAATCATCCCACGCTTTCGGTTGAGGACGGCGTTCTGTACGACATTGCGAAATCCATCGTCTTTGCTTTCCCGCCCGCAAAAGACCCCGCAGGGTATACCATCCCCGCAACGGTCAAGGAAATTTACGACTACGCGTTCAACAACTTCCGTGGCACTACGATCGTTCTGCCCGAAAGCCTGACGCGGATCGGCTACGGCGCGTTCCTGCGTTCTTCGTTGGTATCGATCCGGATTCCCGCGTCGGTGAAGGTGATCGACGGATATGCGTTCTCGGCGGAAACGGCTTCCAATTCGCATCTGACCGAAGTCATTTTCGCTCCGAACAGCCAGCTGACAAGTATCGGGCGCGATGCGTTTGCCTACTCACTTCTGACCTCCGTGAATCTGCCCGACAACGTTGCAAGCATCGGACGGATGGCATTCGGTAACACATCGAGTCTGGAAACCGTAGTGTTGCCTGCGGCGCTGAAAACACTCGGCGAGATGGTGTTCTACTCTGACAAGGGGCTGACCGAAGTGACCTTCCAGACGCAGCTTGAAACCATCGGCTTCCAAGCCTTTATGGGGTGTGCGTCTCTGAAGCGCGCCGATCTGCCCGCGTCGCTGACCTCTGTCGGTCTGTCTGCGTTCTACGGATGCAAAAAACTGGAAGCGGTGACCTTCGGCGAGGGAAGCCGACTGACTTCTGTCGGATATCAGGCGTTCATGAACTGCTCGTCTCTGAAGGAAGTGATCTTCCCGGAGGGACTTGGTGAACTCGGATATCAGATTTTCAGCGGCTGTTCGTCGCTTGAGAAGGTAGACCTCTCGGGCACGACCATTCCGTCGCTGACCGCTTATGTATCATCTTATTCCGGCAAACGCACCGGCTTCTTTGAAGGGTGCGCGAAGCTGAAAACCGTTCTGCTTCCCGAGACTCTGGAAACCATCGACTACAGCGCTTTCAAGGGGTGCTCGTCGCTCGAATCGATTTCGATTCCCGCAACGGTCAGCGCACTCCGCGACAACGCGTTTGACGGATGCACGTCGCTTGCGAGCGCAACCTTCTCCGGCAACTCGGTTCTGACCGAACTCGGCGAGGCGGCGTTCCGCGGTACAGCGGCGCTCCGCACGGTGACCCTGCCGGACGGCATTACCTCCATCGGCGAGAGCATCTTTGAAGGAAGCGGACTGTCCGCCGTGACACTTCCCGCAGGACTGAACACCATCAGCACGTCGGCGTTTGGCGGATGCGTGAATCTGACGGAAATCGTGATCCCCGCAACCGTAACCGACATCGGCGATAAAGCGTTTGCGGACTGCACGAATCTGGAAACCGTGGAGATGTCGGAGGGCGTTGAATACATCGGCGCGGACGCGTTCAGCAACTGCGGAAAGATCCGGGAGATTCTGATTCCCGCCAGCGTGGTGCGTATGGGCGGCAACCCGTTCTCCAACTGTCTGGGGCTGACCAACTTCGGTCTTGCCGCAGGAAACGACAGCTTTGTGATTGACGCGGCAGGCGTGCTTTACGACGCCAATATGCGCACGATCCTCTTCTACCCATCCTACGTGACCACCGAGGTTTACGAAATGCCGGGCACGGTGTTTGAACTGTCCGCCAGTGCGTTTGCCGGCTCGCGCCTGAAGCGCATTACGATTTCCGACAACATCAAATCGATTCCTGCGGGATGCTTCAAAGACAGCGTGCTTCTGGAAAGTGTGACCATCCCGACGTCGGTGACCGAGATCGGAAGCGAAGCGTTCATGGGGTGCGCAAAACTTGACAATGTTGTGATTCCCGTATCCTGCGCGACTCTGGGCAATTCCGTATTTGAGAATTGCACATCGCTGAAGGCGATTGACTTCGGCTTGCGGAGCATTGAACTGCAGATCGGAACGGCGCTGTTCCGCGGTTGCACCGCACTGGAGGACATCCTGCTTCCCGACGGACTGACGGCAATTCCCGCGTATATGTTTGCAAACACGGGCGTGAAAAACGTTGTGATTCCGGATTCGGTTCAGGATCTGTCCGGTGAGGGACTGTTCATGAACTGCGCAAAGCTTGCAAGCGTTCAGTTGCCGGAAGGCTATAGCGGCAAACTCGGCAAGAAGGCGTTCTACGGTTGCGCGGCTTTGACCGGAATCGAACTTCCCGACGGCATGACTGCTCTCGGAGACGAGGCGTTCAAAAACTGCACGTCTCTCGCAAGCGTGGGATTCGGCGGCGGGCTGAACGATCTGGGTATGAACAGCTTTGAAAACTGCACCTCCCTGACGGAGGTCGACCTGAGCGAATCCGATGTCTGGGCGCTCGGAAACGAGGTGTTCAAAAACTGCACCGCGCTGAGAACGCTTGTGTTGGGCGCTGATTGCTACGACCTCGGCAGCAACACATTTGAGGGTTGCTCCGCGTTGGAGGGCTCGATCACGCTCCCGTACTGCTGGCTCTACGGCGGATTCTTCAAGGGCTGCACTTCCATCTCCGAGGTTCACATCGGCAGTTGGGACTGGTTTGAGAACTACGGCTCGGACGGCGAAATTACAGGAAACTTTGACGGCTGGACGTCGGCGCAGAAAGTAATCTTCGACGAAAACAGTTATGACGAGCTGATCGATTCCTTCTTTACCGACAGCGTGGACGACAACCTGATGGTCGGCAGTGCGGCGAGAGTCTTTGACTGCGACGGCAACGAGATTATCTATGAAGCGAACACCGGAATTCTGATCCGCGTGGTTGACGCGGACGGCGCTACGATCTATGAGCCGTAAGACAATTTCATAACGGACTTCATGAGCCATGCCACCGCGCCGTTCGGCGCGGTGGCATGGCGGGTATATGGAAAATTATAAATTCTGTAAAATATGACAGATAAAACACTCTTTTGCATGGTTCGGGCGGCGCGGAAAGCGGACGTCCGGGAAAAGGAGTTCAAATGAACAAACAAAAACAGTCTCCGGGCTGTTATGCCACGCTCCGGCGGGAGAGCGTTCTGCGCTCCCTGTTGGCAGGCGCGGCGGTCGGATTTGCATTGGGGTTTGTTGCCGCCGCCGTGATCTGGTTTACCGGAACGCCCGGGCTGTGGCTTCCGATTGCATTGGCGCTTGTCGGCACGGCGGTCGGCGCGCCGCTGTTTTGGTTCGGGCGGTTCAGACCGACCGAAAAGGGAAGCGCGCGGCGGATTGACCGTTGCGGTCTGGAGGAACGCGCCATTACGATGGTGGAATATGAGGGGGACGATTCCTATCTGGCACAGCGCCAGAGGGAGGACGCCGCACAAAAAATTGCCGCGATGGACGCAAACCGCGTCCGGATTACCGTTCCGGCGGTCGTAACCGTGCTTGCCTCGGTTGCCGTAACGCTCGGCATCGGCATGACGGTTGTAACGGGACTTGCGCGCGCGGGAATTCTTCCGAACGGGCGGGACTTTATCAGCGGAATCACGCCCGAGGCAGCCCCGACCTATGTTGAGATTACTTACATGGTTTCGGAGGGAGGAAGCATCGAAGGCGACGAAGCGCAGATCATCCTGTTGGGAGGAGATACAAGCGAGGTTGTGGCAGTTCCCGACGAAGGCTATGTATTCGACTGTTGGGACGACGGCGGCAAGCGCCCGGTCCGGCGGGATACCGACGTGCGGGAAAGCGCGGTCTATACCGCAGTCTTTCTGCCGCTTGATGACGACGGAAACGGCGACGAGGCAGGGGACGCGGGCGACAACGGCGCGGCGGGCGATCAGCCCGGCGACAGACCCGGAGATTCCGGCGGAGAAAACGGGCAGATTCCGGGTCAGCAACCCGGCGGCGCGGGCGGTCAGTATCTGGAATGCAATCAGGTTATCGACGGCGAGACCTACTACGGGAGCATCTATGACGAATACTATGACGCCGTTATGGCGGGGCTGATGGAAAACACCGAGATGAGCACCGACCTCAAAAATTTTATCGACAACTATTTCAAGATCATTCAGGCGTCCGATCCCGACGATGAGGAAACGGATTAGGTCACCGAAGAGAGAGAGAGGAAAAAACATGGTTACGGAACAGAATGTAGAGCAGTTTCAAAAGACCTGCACAAATATTTTTGAACAGATCGGTCGCGATGTCATCGGGCAGAAGGAAGTGGTGGAGGGCACGGTAATCGCCATGATTGCGGGCGGCAACGTGCTTCTGGAAGGCGTTCCGGGGGTCGGAAAAACACGTCTGGTGCGCTCGTTGGGACGGGTGTTCAGCCTGCCGTTCTCGCGGATTCAGTTCACCCCCGACCTGATGCCCGCCGACGTGACGGGCACGAACATCATTGTGAAGGACGCGGACGGAAACACGCAGTTCCAATTTCAACCCGGTCCGATCTTTTCCAACATCGTTCTTGCCGACGAAATCAACCGCGCGACGCCGAAAACGCAGTCCGCGCTTCTGGAAGCCATGCAGGAGCATACCGTTACGGTCATGGGCGTATCGCGCAAACTGAACGACCCGTTCTTCGTACTGGCAACGCAGAACCCCGTCGAGCAGGACGGTACATATCCGTTGCCTGAGGCGCAGATGGATCGTTTCATGTTCAAAATTATTGTCAACAACCCGTCTCTGGACGAACTGATGAGCATCGTCAGCATGACCCAGAAGACCATGGGGGAGGTTGCCGACGCGGCATGCAACGCCGAACAGCTGATGGAAATGCGCCGGACTGCCAATGCGGTTCCGGTTGCGGAAGAGGTTCTGCGCTACGCAATGACCGTCTGCTCGGCAACCCATCCCACAGGGGAATGCGCGACCCAAACGGCAAAGAAGTACCTCCGGCTCGGCGCTTCTCCGCGCGCGGGGCAGGCGCTGATCTCCGCAGGCAAGGTTCGGGCGCTGATGCAGGGCAGATTCAATGTTTCCTACGGCGATATCAACGAACTGGCGTTCCCGGTTCTGCGCCACCGGATGAAGCTGAATTTCGAAGCGATTGCGGATCGCGTTTCTCCCGATGAAATCGTGCGGATGATTCTGGACGAACTGGCACAGAAAAAAGCGCCTGCGGACGTACCTGCCGCCGACGAAAAAAAGCCCGCGCGGCGCGGCATTTTCGGGAAAGGATAACCGATGAGAAACTCGGTTTTGAACGACGCGTTTTTCAGTCGTCTGGAGACGCTGTCGCTGGAACTTCGCGCGGATCTTGCGGGATTTTTCGGCGGCAAGCATCTTGTCCGCACCTATGGGCAGACCGTTGAATTCGCGGATTACCGGGAATATATGCTCGGCGACGATATCCGTCGGATTGACTGGAAAATCTACAGCCGTTTTGAAAAATTCTTCATCAAGCTGTTTACCGACGAGCGGCAGATGCACACGCAGATCTTTCTCGACTGTTCGGCTTCCATGGGAAAGGACAACGACGGAAAAGCCTCCTATGCGGTGGGAATTGCCGCCGCGTTGGGGTATCTTTCGGTTCACAACATGGACAAGGTTTCCTTCAAACTGATAAAGGGGGATCGCACGGAAGATCCTTACGGCACGATTGTCGGAAAACGCGCGTTCTTCCGGGCGGTCAGCAGTCTCGATTCGCTTGCGTTCGACGGGGAAGCGGATCTCGCTTCGGCAATCCTCTCCTGCCCCGATACGGGCGGCAACGACGGACTGACGGTTATCGTGTCCGACTTTTTTACCGACAGCGACTGGAAAAAGGCGGTGGACTATCTGCTTTACAAAAAGCGGCAGGTTCTCCTGATTCAGACGCTCACGCCGGACGAACTGGAGCCGCTCTATCAGGGGCGGGTGAATCTGATCGACTCCGAATCGGCAGATCTTCTGGATTCAAAGAACATGAAGATGAAAATCAACCGCGCCTCGCAGCTTGCATATGACGAAGCGTTGCGGAACATCGTGGGCGATATCCGGCAGTTCTGCACGTCGCGGGACGTCGGGTTCGTTTCGGTACGAACCGACCGACCGATTGAAAAGACACTTTTCACGGAATTACTGAAGGTAGGGATCATGGCATGAATTGGCTTACACCATTCGGGTTTTTGGGTTTGATCGGGTTGATCGTTCTGATCCTGATCTACATCATCAAACCCAATTACCAACAGAAATTTATTTCCAGTACCTACGTCTGGAAACAGAGCCTGAAATACCGCAAGAAGCAACTCCCGATCAACCGGTTGCGGAATATTCTGCTCTTTCTCTGTCAGGTGCTGTGTATTGCCGCCTGTGCGGTATCGTTGGCGCAGCCCTATCTTGCGGGCGAGGAGCAAAAGAGCGGAACTGCCAGAATTGCCGTTATCGACGCCTCGGCGGGAATGCGGACGGAAACGGAAGGTGTAACGCGCTTTGAGCGCGCGGTTTCCGAGGTGCGGAAACTTGCCGACGAAACGTTTGGAAACGACGGGGAACTGACGGTGATTCTTGCAGGCTCGGAGGCTTCCTATGTGCTTCAGCGCGCGGGCGCAGACTACGGAGACGAAGCGCGCCGGAAACTGGACGAGTTGGTTTCCGCCGATCGGTTTGCCTGCACCTACGGTGCGGCGGACATCGACGGCGCGATGGAACTTGCGGAAAACGTGCTTCTGGAGAACCCGAACGCGGAGGTGGTGTTCTATACCGACTCCGCCTACACCGACGCGGGGAAGGTTCGCGTGGTCGATGTATCGGACGTGGGAGAATGGAATGCGGCGGTTCTGGACGTGCGCGCAACGACGGACGAAAACTATTATCGGTTCGAAGTGGATGTCGCATGCTATAACCGCGACCGGAATCTGGATGTGTATCTGGATATCAGCGGCGTTAACATCGCGCAGGAGCAGTATCGCCTGAGCGGCAGTGCGGAATGCACGGGAAACGAGGTTACCACGCTGGTGTTTGACATGGAATCCGGACTGTTCGGAGACTACAGCGGAATCTATTCCTACGACTATGCGCATGCGTATGTGAAGGAAACCGACAATTTTGCGGACGACAACAGCTTCTATCTCTATGGCGGGACTCGCCAGCCGCTGAAGATTCAGTATTACAGCACCCTGTCGAACAGCTTTTACGGCGGTGTGCTGATGGGTTTGCGGGAAGCGATGAAAGGGTACTGGGATTTCGATATCGACGAGATTCAGGACAACGTGTCGAGCATTTCCGCCGGATACGGCAAGGAATATGCGCTTGAGGGCTACGACATCTACATTTTCGAGCACTATATGCCGCCCACGCTTCCGACCGACGGTCTGGTAATCCTTGCGTCTCCGAATAAAGTGCCTGCGGGCGCGGGTTTTACGCTTGCAAACTGGTACGAAAGCTACACGGAAGTCCGACTGGATCGCGAGGCAACGCATCCGCTTCTGCAGGGACTGACCGTGGAGAACATTTCGGTAACGCAGTGGGCGTCGATCACGGCTTACGACGATGACTATGTGCCGCTTGTAAGCTGTAACGGGTCTCCCGTGGTGCTTGCGAAGAACGGGGAGAGCGAAAAGATTCTGGTTCTGGGACTGAACCTCAACTATTCCAATTTTCCGCTGACCGCGGAATTCCCGCTGTTCTTCTTCAATGTGCTGAACTGGTATTTCCCGCAGACGATCGGCGGTTATGTGTATGAGGTCAACGATACCGTCAGTCTGCAGGCGCGCGCGCCGCAACTGTCGCTGTCCGGTCCGGAACTGAAGAAAACGGTGACGGAATTTCCGGGCGCGGTGACCGTGACGGTTCCGGGAACTTACACGCTTTTGCAGACTCCGATTTCGGGTACGGACATCGTGGAGAATTTCTATGTCCGGATTCCGCGATCCGAGAGCAACACCGAGGCGGTCTATGATACGCTTACGAACCCGTACTGCCCGCCGCAGACCGAAATACAGGATCGTGACCTCGTGTTCTATATTGCGCTTGCGTTGGTGCTCCTCCTGTTTGCGGAGTGGTGGCTCCAGACGCGTGAACACTATTCATTAAGGTAGAAACGATGACGAATTTCAGTATCAAATTTTCAAATCCGTGGTTTCTTCTGCTGCTGATTCCCGCAGTGCTTCTGACCCTGATTCCGTACTTCCGCATGGCAAAAAAATACCGTCGGACGCGGAATCGGATCGTATCGATCTGTCTGCATCTGCTGATTCTGGCGCTGTGCGTTTCGGTTGTGTCGGGAATGACCTTTCAGTTCGATGTCAAAAACACCGAAAACGAGGTGCTTCTTCTGGTGGACGCGTCGGATTCCGGCAGCGAGGAAACGGAGCGGAAAAAGGATGAATTCATGCAGTCGGTCGTCAGAGGCGCGAACGACTCCTTCCGCGTGGGGATTGTGTCTTTCGGATTCGATCAGGTCTATGCGGCGGAGCTGACCTCCGACACGGGCAACCTCTGGGCGGAGTATCTGCGCGCGGAACAGCCCGATACCTCCGCAACCGACATTGCGTCGGCGCTGACCTATGCGGCGTCGCTCTTCCGCACCCCGGAAACGGCGCGGATTATCCTGCTTTCGGACGGCGTGGAGACCGACAACCGCGCAAAGGAAGTGATCCGTTCGGTTGCCGCGCAGGGCGTCAAGGTGGATACCGTCTGCTTCCCGGAGGAAAACGGGGACGAGGTGGAGGTTCTTGCGGTTGAAACGCCCGACCGGAACATCCGTGTGGGCGAAAAATTCGGTCTGACCGTCCGGCTGAAGAGCAACTATGTCGGAACGGCAACGGTCAGCCTTTCGGACAATGCAACCGAGCAAAGCAACAGCACGGTCGAACTGATCGGGGGGGAACAGACCCTTGAATTGGAAACCTCCTTCAGTCTGCCGGGGCTTCACGCGCTCTCTCTGGAACTGCGCGCGGACGGAGACAGCCTTGCGCAGAACAACCGCTACCATTCCTATGTCTATCTGGAAACCTTTGACGATGTTCTGATTCTCGAGTCGGTTGCGGACGAATCCGCCAACATCAGGGAGATGTTGGGCGACGGCTACAACATCACGACGATCAACGTTGGAAACGCCGACGCCATGCCGAAAACACTGGACGAATTGCGGGCGTATGACGAGGTGATTCTGGTCAACGTTGCCAACCGCGACCTGCCCGACGGCTTCGATCAGATTCTCTATTCCTATGTCTACGAGATCGGCGGAGGACTCTTTACGGTTTGCGGCGCGGGAGACGGCTCTACTGCCGAAAACCCGATCGCAAACGCCTACACGCGGGAGGATATGTACGGTACGCTTTACCAACAGATGCTTCCCGTGGAGATCATCAACTATACGCCTCCCGTGGCGGTGATGATTATCATCGACCGTTCCGGCTCTATGGTTCCCGAGGGCGTTCCCGAAGAGCAAACGCCGCTTTACGCCGCAAAACAGGGCGCGGCGGCATGTCTGGACGCGCTGACCGAGCGGGACTGGGTCGGCATCATGACGTTGGAGGACACCTACAGCGAGCAGATCAGTCTGACCCCACGTACCCAGCGCGACAAGATCCTTTCCGCAATCGACGGAATCGAGGTCGGCGGGGGAACGGTTTACACGGGCGCAATCAACGCCGCGCGGCGCGCGCTGACTGCCTGCGACGTGGAAAAGCGGCATATCATTCTGGTTTCCGACGGCGAACCCGGCGACAAGGCGGCGGATTACCTGCAGGCGGCAAGAGAACTGAAAAAGCAGGGGATTACGTTCTCCTTTGTCGGCATCAACTGCTCGAGCGCCGAGCCGATGAAACAACTGGTGGAAGCCGCGGGCGGAACTGACGCGAACTATCACAACTTCGGTCTGAACGAGGTGGATCGCGTTCCGACGGAAATGCGGCAGGATCTGGAAGTTCCCGAAATCAAAGCGGTGAACTACGAGACCTTCCGCCCCACGATTTCGTCCATCAATTCGGTGGTGCACAATATCGCGGAGCGGGATCTGCCCACGTTGGACGGTTTCTACGGAAGCCGCGCGAAGAACGGCGCGGAAGTGGTTCTGACGGGGGGATACGTCCCGATTTACGCGCAATGGAAATTCGGCGCGGGAATGGTCGGAAGCTTCATGTGCGACCTGAGCGGAACATGGTCGGCAGACTTCGTTTCGTCCGCAACCGGGGAAATGCTGTTGGATAATATCGTCACGGCGCTGTTTCCCGTTGCGAATATCCGCCCGAACGACATCACGCTTTCGCTCAAAGAGGAGAACTACTATAACCATCTGAGTATTTTTACGGACGTCGGAGAGGGCGAAACGGTTACGGTTACCGTCAGCGGCACGGCGGCGGACGGCACACCCGTGGCGCAAACGCTGAATCCGGCGGCGGAGGACGGCTTCTCGCGTCTGAGTTTCATTGTCAAAACGCCGGGGGTGTATGAGATTCTGGCAGAGAAACGGGACGCGGAAGGCAATCTGCTTGCAAGGGCAAAGACCTATAAATCCTTCTCCTATTCCAAGGAGTACGACGTTTTCACCGACGCGGACGGCGCGGAACTGATGAAGAAACTCTCGGAGAGCGGCGAGGGGGCGGTGCTGAGCACACCGGACGAGGTGCTGCGGAATGTGGTCAAGTATCTGCATCGGGTGATTGACCCGCGGATTGTGTTCCTGATTCTCGCGCTTTGCGCATTTCTCGCGGACATTGCGGTGCGAAAATTCAAATTCAAATGGATTCACGAGATCGTGCGCGACCGCAAACGCAAAAAGAGTATGAACAGGAAGGAGGGCGACGAAACATGATAAAAAGAACCATACGGCTGTTCGGCGTACTCTGCCTGTTTCTGCTTTGCACGGCGCTGTTGGCTTCCTGCTCGGGAAAGCTTGCGAAGCCGGAGAACTTCCGGTTGGATTCCGACACGCTGACGCTCTCCTGGGGCAAGGTGCGGGACGCAAGCGGCTACACGGTTACGATCGGCGACCGCGAAACGGTTACGCTTTCCAACAGTTACGAACTGGAGTCGTTAGAGCCGGGCGACTGGGTCATCTGCGTCAAAGCAAACGGCGACGGCGAGCAAACGGCGGATTCCGATTATGCGGAATACACCTTTACCCGCGAAGCCGAAACGGGATTGCGGTATAAACTGGTCAACAACCGCACGGAGTATCAACTGGTTGGCGCGGGGAGCGCCTCGGGGGACGTGACGATGGAAAGCGTTTACCGCGGCAAGCCCGTGACCTCCATCGCCGCCTCCGCACTGGCGGGAAACTCCCGGATTACGGGATTTGTCATCGGTTCGAATGTGCGGGAGATCGGAAAGAAGGCGTTTTACAATTGTCGGGCACTGACAACGGTCAGCATTCCAGAAAGCGTGACCCGCATCGAAGCCAGCGCCTTCCAGACCTGCGGCAATCTGACCGCGGTGGCGCTCCCGTCGGGGGTGACCGAGATTCCCGACTTTGCCTTCGGGTATTGCCGCTCGCTGAAAACGCTGACCATGGGCAACGCGGTAACCTCCATCGGGCAGAAAGCCTTTACCGACTGCAAGGCGTTGGAAGCGGTAACGCTCCCCGACAGCCTGACCGCGCTCGGAGAGGACGCCTTTTCGGGGTGTGAAGCGATGACGACCCTGCGCCTCGGAAACGGGCTGACCGCGATTCCGAAAAACGCATTCTACCGTTGTCGGGCGCTTGCGGACGTGACGTTCGGGGATCGGGTTGTCTCCGTCGGCAGCTACGCGTTTGCCGAATGCGACGCGCTCCCTGCGGTGACCCTGCCGCAAACCATTGTAACCATTGGGGATTATGCGTTCTATGCCTGCCCCGCACTGGAAACGGCGGAAATCGGTTCTGCAATCCGCGAAATCGGCGCGGGCGCGTTCTTCGGCACGAAACTGTACAACGACTCTTTGGATGTGGTGTACATCGGGAACTGGTTGATCGCCTGCAAAAATCCCGACATCACCCAACAGGAACTTGCGCCTCTGTTGCGGGAGGATACCGTCGGCATCGGTACGGCGGCGTTCCTGAAGTGCGGGGCGATCGAATCGCTGAAACTGCCGAACGTGAAATACATCGGTGACTATGCGTTTGCCGAGTGCGGAAACCTGTTGGGTTATTCCTACACGGTCTTTTCAAACGAACTGGAGACCATCGGCGACTATGCGTTTTACCAATGCACACTGGTGGATTCCTTCCGCTTCGGGGAAGCGCTGACGACCGTTGGAAGCTATGCCTTTTACGGTTGCGCGCGCCTGAACGAGGTGGATTTTCCCGACACGCTGACGGAAATCGGTTCTCGCGCCTTTCACGGGACGGGACTTTACACGGCGGCGTCCGATCTGGTTTATGCCGACGGTTGGGTCGTGGCAAGCAAAAACGGGAGCGGGGATATCGAGATCCGGGAAGGCACGGTCGGAATTGCCGATTACTGCTTCTATAAGCAGTGGATCGAAAAGGTGAAATTCCCGAAGAGCCTGCGGGTCATCGGCAGAGGCGCGTTCTGCGAATGCCTTGTGATTTCGGTGGAGAGCCTGCCGGCAGGGCTGAAGGAGATCGGGGACTATGCCTTCTATAACTGTCAGTATGCGACCTTCGGCGGGGACGATCTGATTCTGCGGCTGCCGATCGGATTGGAGCGCATCGGCAGATCCGCGTTCTATCAGACGCAACTCTGCGGCATTATCATTCCCGGCACTGTGAAGCGCATCGGCGATTACGCCTTTTACGGATGCAGTCTGCTCGGCATGTCGGAAATCAAGGACGAGGGCGGCAATATTGTGGCGCACGGAACGCTGCAACTGGGCGAGGGGATCGAATTCATCGGCTCGCGCGCCTTCTACGGTTGCACGGGGCTTGAAACGCTGGTGCTCCCGGACAGCCTGACAGGACTCGGAATCCGGGTGTTCAACCGCTGTACGGCGCTCAGAGAGGTGACCGTCGGCGCGGGACTGACCGAGATTGCCGACTATATGTTCTACAACTGCACGGAACTGGAGCGGATTGTGCTCTCGGACGGCGTGACCGCCATCGGGAAATACGCCTTCCGCGGTTGCGAAAAGCTGACCGAGGTCACCTTCCCCAAGACTCTGGAGCGCGTCGGCGATTTCGCGTTTCTCGGGTGCACGTCGCTGAAGAGCGTGGTACTGCCCGCAAGCGTGAAAAGCATTGGCAACTACGCCTTTCGCGGGCTGACTTCGGCAACCGTAATCTGCCTGCGCGGAAATGTGGAGAGCATCGGTCAGCACGCCTTCTACGGTTGCAGAATCGCAACGATCTACTGCGAGAGCGCCGGGGCGGGGAGCGGTTGGCACGAACGCTTTAACTCCTCGTACCGCCCGATCGTTTTCGGGGCGACCTTCTCGGAGGACGGTTTTTATATCGTCTCGGTAACGGTTGCGGACGGCTCAGTCGACAATACCGACGCGCAGAACGGAATCATGCCGCCGAGGCGGGAAGGATACGCCTTTGCGGGGTGGGCAACCGAACCGGACGGAGCGGTTGTTTATGCGGGCGCGGATCTTGGTTCTGCACCGACCGGAACCGTGCTCTATGCGGTTTATACCGGATTGCCTGTAACAGAGTGAAATTCAGGAGGGAAAGATGAAACGAATCAACAGAATCTGCATGGTTCTGATCCTGCTGTTGTGCGGGATTCTGGCTGTATCCTGCGGCGGGGGCAATGACCCTGCCGCACCCGACGGGGGCAATGCGCCGGATGCCGTCTACTTTGCGAAAGATCAGACCCTGCGCAAGACCTATGTGGAGGGGCAGGCGCTGTCTCTTTCGGGCGTACTGCTGAGCTGTGATACCGACGGAAAGACCGAGACCGTGCCTGCGGATTCGCCCGAGGTGACCGTCAGCGGCTATGACCCTGCGGTGCTCGGCGAGCAGACGGTTACCGTGACCTATCGCGGCAAGACGGCAACCTTCCGTGTAACCGTCATTCCGCGGATCGCCGCGGAGGGCTACGACACCGATTATTTCGTGGGAGACAGCTTCAACAAACAGAACGGACGAATCCGGGTTGCGGACGATAACGGCACGGTTACAACGGTTGCCATGAAGGACGATTCGGTCACGGTGTCCGGGTTCGATTCCTCCGCTCCCGGAACGAAGGACGTTACGGTTACGGTCGGCGGGTATTCCGGAACGATCCGGGTAAACGTACTGGCGGTGGAAAAGGTGACCCTGAAGTCGCCGTCCAAAAAAATCTACGGGAGCGACGAAACGGAGTTCAGCACCGAGGGCGGTTACCTCACCGTGATCTCCACGGGCGGCGTGATCGAAAAGACCGTGCCGCTGACCGGGGACATGATCTCCGGCTTCAATCCCGGCGCGGCAACCGAGGAGAATCGCGAATCCGGGACGGCGCTGAAGCAGACCGTTCGGATTTCCTACCTCGGCTTCGATTTCGATTTTGAAATTTCCGTCCGCTACACCGACGTCACGGCGGTTCTGGACGCGGCGAAAAAGCTGGAGGGGACAGACCTTTCCCGCGCGACGGACGAAACGGTCGGCTCGGGCGCGATGGAAGCCATGCAGGACTACTTCACGCTTTCCGACAGCGAGCGCGCAAAGATTCCGGACGGTACGCGCGATCTGCTTGCGCGGTTTGCGTCGATCTATGCGTATGACCGCTTTGTGACGGCGACCGCAACGTATGCAGACGTCTTTGCGCTGAATCCGGGCGAATCGCGCAACCAGAGCGGAAGGCTGCTCGAATACTGCGGAATCTTCTCGGTCGGCTGTGAATCCTATGAGCGGATGAAGGCGGCGTTTGAGGATCTGAGCAACGGCGAATGCGATTTCCTGCGGTTCGGCACGTTCCTGCACACGGTTGAGACCGAACTTCCGAACCTGAAGATCGAGGACGGCAAAACCCCGGACGAATATTTCCGGACGCTTTACCTGAATCAGGATCTGGAACTGATTGTGAATATGTTCCGCCATATGACCACCGTGTATGAGAAACTGTCGGTTGTTCCCGCGGACTGGGATCGGGAATCCATCGAGGCGGCGGAGCAGGCAGCGGGAATCGAGAGCGCCTACAGCCGGATTGCGAACGGAGAGTTCCCGTACAGCGATTATCCCGCGATCTATGAAATGCTGAACACGTGGCGCGCAGGGCACGACGTGTTTGAAATCATCCACACCCATTACCTTTACAACAAAACCTACGCGAACGGCGAGGACTACGTAAGCGCGGTCTGGGAAAAGATTCCGTTCCCGGGCGATATTGAGCAGCTGTACAATCTGATCGGGGCGGGATATGTCTACTCCATGCGCATGAAACAGGCGGTTTGCGATACCACAGATTTCATGTTGGCGTTCCGCCGCGCCGCAGAACTGGCGCAGAGCATCAAGGATGCAGGGGAGTCTTTGTATCTGGACATCTATGTTGCGGTGGATTTTGACGATCTGTTCGTCAGCTACCTGTATTCGGCAACCGCGACCGAGGGCTACAGCTACCGCGATGTGATGGGCAGACTGCTTTACAACGCCGACGTGCAGAACCTGCTCTGGAACGACTACTACGCGCTTCTGAATCTGGTTGGCGACGACGGCAAGATCGATCTCAGATCCGACGAAGCCTCGGCGGCGATCGAGCAGCTGTATGCGGATCTGTGGACGGTCACGCCGTATGAACGGTATCTCTTCATCTGCTCGCTTTACAGCAATTACCGCGACCTGAATGTGGACGGTTATGTGTTCGAAGAGCGGGACGACGGGTATACGGGACTTCTCATCGGCGCAATCCTCGACCACTATGTCGGCGAGAACGGGGTTCTTCCCGCAGGCAACGCGCGGGAACTGTTCCGTCGGTTGCTGATTGCCACCGAGCAATACGGACTGCGCTATAAGTATCTGACCACCGCCGCCACCGCCACCGACGAATACCGCCGTCTGATGGCGCCGATCGTCCAACTGTACGGCGCGATGTCCGCAAAAGATCGGGCGGTGTTCGACCGGTATGCGGGTACGATGTATCTGACGAATCTGGATCTTTACAGCGCGCTGACGGGAGACATGCCGGAGATCGGAACGTATCCGAAACTGGAGGAACTGAAGGGCGTACTGGAAGCCTACTTCCGCCTGTTGGACGCGATTGGGGACAACGGGGAAGCGGCGAACAGTCAGGGTGTTTACGCGCTCCTGCTTGCGGCATACGAGCGGGCAAATCTGCTCAGCGGGAACATTCTGGCCTCCGGGAATGCCGATCTGATCGAGGCGTACCGGGTCTATGCCTATATGGTTCTGAATGCCGACGACGATAACGACGCCAACGATTACAGTCTGACGCTTGAGGCGGTCTTTGACGAGATCCGCGCCAACGCATACAGCTACAACGTGACATTGACGGAAGAGGACGGCAACAGCACCACTTACAGCGCCATCCGGTATTATACCGACAACGGGCTTGTGGATATTTTTGCTTCCTGCTTCGGTATGCTTTATACCGACTATCTCGGAGGGGTCAACACGGCGGACGACATCGCGAAGCTGACGGAACAGTACCGCGCGCTGAGCGGGGATACCCTGTCGGTTTTCAATGCCTTCCATCTGGATATCCGTTATTTCAGCGCGTTGAAGCGGTTCTATGCCTCGGTTCTGGAGGATGACGCAACGAAAGCGCTTGCCACAGCGTTGATCGACGCGGAGCAAGCCTATGCCGCCTGCCGCGTCAAACCGGATTCGACCGAAGCCGCCGAGGCGTTCGGAACTGCAAAACAGGCAGTTACCGAAGCCTATGCCGCGATGGAAACCGAGACCGAAGGCTATCGGACCTACCTTTCCGAATTTTACAATTATATCGTATCCGCCGCAACGTGATTTGCAGTCCGCTGCGGAGGAAAAAAGGAAGCCCCGGAAACAACCGTTCCCGGGGCTTCCCGCATCTTTCCGCGCCAACCTCGCCGATTCCGTAAGCCCCAAATACCCCCTTGTCTTAAAAAATCTTTTTCGCTGTGGTACAATGAAGTAGAAGCGACTTC
>CAVGEJ010000022.1:0-23445 GCA_963628215.1 Eubacterium sp. CAG:180 | reverse complement strand
CTGTCTGTCTGTCTGTCTGTCTGTCTGTCTGTCTGTCTGTCTGTCTGTCTGTCAAGGCATTATACACAACCCGCACCCTCCTTGTCAAGCATTTTTTCCTAACTTTTTTGCAACTTTTTGATTCCATTACAACATTATCGTTAACTGGATTTCTGTAAATATTATACCAAACTTTTCGCGAAAATTCAATTGACAATCGGCACAATCATTTCCCGTTTTTTTGTTTACCTTGCACAAATCTGTCGTTTTTGCCACGCATTTCCGCCCCGATTTTCTGCGCGCAGAGTTCCGGCATCCGAATGTGCGCTTCAAAGGTTTCGCGCTCCATCTGCCGCATCCGCTCAAAGGACTGCTCCGCCAAAGCCTTGTCAAAGTCCTCCCGCTCCTCGCATCCGTAGCGGCAGAACAGCGTCACGCCGTCGCCGTCGGTACTCTGCGGCGGTCGCGCCTGTCCAATCATCAGGTAAAGCACCATGTCCTCCCCGCTGCGGATGGGGACTACCGCTTCAAAGAAGCCCTTCGCGCATTCGTAAACATAGGAAGCGCCGCTCACGTTCGTCATGTCCCGCGCCTCCCTGTCCGAGCGCATACATTCCGCGCTCCATTTCTCGGAACATAACTTGCATTTTTCGCAATAGGTCAAATCGAAAAAATTCTCGACACCGTCCGAAAAGAAATCAATCAGCGTGCCATCCGGCAGCAAAAGCGACGGTTGCGTTTGCTGCGGTTGCTTTCACTGCGGTTGCTTTCACTGCGGTTGCTTTTTCCCCGCGCCGCGCAGCGCGCGGTATTCCGTGCAGGTCATTCCCGCCTCCCGCTTGAACTGCCGCACGAAGTAGGTCACACTGCTGTACCGCAGAAGCGTTGCGATTTTCTCCACATTCATGTCGGTCAGCCGAAGCAGACGCTTTGCCTCGCTGATTCGGCGGGCGTTGACGTATCTGGTAAAGGTCGTCCCCATCTCCCGCGCAATGGTGTGGGAAAGATAGGACACACTGTAATTCAGACTTTCCGCCGCGCTCCCGACGGTGATATCATTATAAAGGTTGACTCCTACATACTGCATCACGGCAAGCGGAACGGAACGCTGACTCCGACGGACGAATTCGTCCGCCCCGATCTTCTGCGCGCAAAGTTCCAGCATCCGCACGTGCGCCTCAAAGGTCTCGCGCCCCATCTGCCGCATCCGCTCAAAGGACTGCTCCGCCGCCGTTTCGTCAAAATCTCCGCGCGGCTCGCACCCGTACCGACAAAACAGCGCCCTGCCGTCTCCGTCGTTTCTTTGCGGCGATCGCACCTGCCCGATCATCAGATACAGCACCATGTCCTCGCCGCTGCGGATGGGAACGACCGCTTCAAAGAAGCCCTTCGCGCATTCGTAAACATAGGAAGCGCCGCTCACATTCGTCATGTTCCGCGCCTCTTTGTCCGAGCGTATGCACTCCGCGCTCCATTTGTCGGAACACAGTTTGCACTTTTCGCAATAGGTCAGATCGGAAAAATCCTCAGCACCGTACGGAAAGGAATCTATCATCGTCCCGTCGGGCAAATACATTCCAGCCGGTATTCCCGTTACCCGATAGAAATCGGTCAGCATTCTTCGTGTCTCGGGACTGATGGTAAATCGCTCCAAAGCTTCCCCCTTTCCGCCTCCGGAAGACCGCATCCCATCTGCTTTTCCGATTCGGTCTCCGAGTGCGTAAAATCGGAAATTCTGCACAAATCTAACCAAAACAGGCGCAGCTTTTTCCGTTTTCACCTATAGTATAGCAAGATTGCAAGGGAAAGTCAATGACCGAAAATGCCCACTTCTTGCACTATTATGCTCTCGCTCCGAATTCCGGAAATCCACCCGTTTTCTGCATTTTGCGCAAAAACGCGGAGAGCAGAATGGTGCAAGAAAAGGGCAGATGCCTGCATTGCAAACATCTGCCGCGCATGATATAATTTTAATGATAGAAGATTGAAATTGCGTACCCAAAGGAGACCCCAAGAAGATGATTCAGCTTGGAGCCGCTTACTATCCCGAGCTGTGGGAT
The DNA here is from genome assembly GCA_963628215.1 of Eubacterium sp. CAG:180. GTDB lineage: Bacteria > Bacillota > Clostridia > Oscillospirales > CAG-272 > UMGS1865. The sequence continues at coordinate 21,406 of CAVGEJ010000022.1, read as the reverse complement.
GAAAAGGAAATTGAACAGGATATCGAACGATGCCGCGCCTACGGTCTGCGCGTGTTGCGCGTCGGCGAATTCGCGTGGGGACGGATGGAACCTTCCGAGGGGCAGTTTGACCTCGATTGGCTCGCGCGCATTGTCGACCGCCTCCATGCGGCAGGGCTGTCGGTCATTCTCTGCACCCCCACCTGCACCCCGCCGCGCTGGCTTCTGAACAAGTACCCCGAAACGCGGCAGATGTCCCCCGCAGGCGTGCGCGAGGAAGCTTCCTCCCGCTGTCACCCCTGCAAAACCTCCCCGCTGATGCGGGAAAAGAACCGCGACATTACCGAGCGCCTTGCGCGCCGCTTCGGCTCTCACCCCGCCGTGGTCGGCTGGCAGGTGGACAACGAACTTTACATCTATCGGCACGGCTGTTACTGCCCGCTTTGCCGCGCGGCGTTCCGCCGATATCTGAAGGCGCAATACGGCACGGTTGCCGAACTGAACCGCAGTTGGGGTATGGCGCGGTGGTCGCTGGACTATTCCTCCTTCGAGGAAGTAGAGCCGCCCCTGCAGGGGGAATGGCAGCATCCCTCCCTGCGCACGGTCTGGCGGCGTTTTCAGGAGGCGCAGATCTGCGATTACGCCCGCGAACAGGCGGACATCCTGCACCGCTACACCAAAGCGCCCGTCGGCACGGATATGATGCCGATGAACACGCTTTCCTACCATGATATGAACCGCGCGATGGACGTGGTCATGTTCAACCACTACGACCCCGCCGACCGCCTCCCGCTTACAACCTTTTACTACGATTTCGCCCGCGCCACGCTCGACCGCCCGTTCTGGGTGACCGAAACGCAGGTTGGTTGGAACGGGAGCGAGTTTGCCGAAAACGGCTACCGCCCTGCCGGAAACTGCCGCGTCAACAGTTGGCTGCCGATTGCGCACGGCGCGGAAAAGAACCTCTACTGGCTCTTCCGCACGCCGCAGAACGGTCACGAATTGGCGCACGGCGCGCTGTTCTCTACGGCGGGCAGACCCTATCGGGTGAGCGAAGAAGTTCAAAAGACCGCCGCGGAACTGGATCGGTGCGCGGATTTTCTGGAGCACAGCCGGGTTCGCTCGCAGATTGCCATTCACTATTCGAGCGTGGCGCAGAACAACATTTACTCCGCGCCGATGCTGAAGGACTTTCACTACACCCAAGTGCTGAACGAGTGTTTTTACGCCCCTCTGCGGCATTGCAACGTGGATATCATCGATACGCCGCACGCGCTTGACAGCTACCGCGTGGTATTCTCCCCGTTCCTGATGACAATCGACGAGGATCTGCAGGCGCGCATGGAACAATGGGTTCGCGCGGGCGGAACATGGATTGTAGGACCGATGAGCGGCTACATGACCGCCGACACAAGCAAATTTGCGGATTCGCCCTACCCGTTCCCCGAACGCCTTGCAGGCGTGTATGTGAAATATCAGCGACCGATTGCGAACGACGTCTGGCGCGCGGCATGGGAGGACGGGGGCGATCTCGGCGTCTCGCTCTGCTACGACGCACTGGAAACGACCGACAGCCAACCGCTCGCGTTCTACCGCGGCGATGAATTCGACGGCTACACAGTCATGACCGAGCGCAAAGTCGGAAACGGGCGCGTGATCCTGCTCGGCAGCGTTCCGGACGCGGCGGCAATCCGCCGTCTGGCGGGACTGCCCCCGATTGCAGTTGCAAGCGAAAACATCGACCTTGTGGAGCGGGATGGCGACCGCGCGGGTCTGATCGCGACGGAGACAGAAAACCGCCCCGGAACGCTGACCCTCCCCGCCCGATACCGCGACCTGCTGACCGGAGATATCAAAAGCGGCGACATCGCGCTTGCACCTTACGAGGTGTTGGTGTTGGAAAGAATATAAAAAAGAATATACAAGCACCCCCGCACGATTTCTGTCGGAAACGTGCGGGGGTGTACGAAATAATGCGAAAATTTTTCCATTCATAAAAGAAGACATGCGGCGAACAATAGTAACAGAGCGGCGGGAAACCGCGCTCAATGATATAGATAAACGAACGGCAGATACATGATCGCTCGCCTCGGTGAACGGTCGGGATCGAACCGTTCAGAAGAGGAGAACAAAAACAATGGCAAGCAACAAGGCTATGGTTCCGGAAGCGAAGGAAGCTCTTGAGAGATTCAAGATGGAAGCTGCGAACGAGGTCGGTGTGAACCTGAAGCAGGGCTACAACGGTGATATCACCGCGAAGCAGGCCGGTTCGGTCGGCGGACAGATGGTCAACAATATGAATCCCATACGAACTATGAAATTTGAACGCCCCAGCCGGATCTCACAGGGGCACAAGGTAACGGTTCGGTATGCGTTCTCCCTTACCGTATAAAATAATACATCTTTTCGGATGGTTATGGATGAGTAAAAAGCCTCATCTGCGCATATCCTATGAATGGGTGGATATACCGCCGGAAAAACGGGATGATTTTTTGAAAAAAGTCTTGTTTTTTTTCGGAAAAGTATGATATAATACAATCAAGGGAAACGGGCTGGTCTTCGGACCCGGGTCCACCTGCGGCGGGGATGTTCCCCGCCATTTTCTTTTGAAGGGAGCGTGCAGGATGCGGGAACTTAGCATATTTGTGGACGAGTCGGGGGACTTTGGCTCCTACGAACCGCACGCGCCATTCTATCTCTTTACGCTTGTATTCCATGACCAAAGCAACGCCATAGAAGACCAGATCAACCACTTGGAGCGCGGTTTGACCGATATCGGCTTTGCGGTTCATCACTGCTTTCACGCAGGACCGATCATTCGCCGAGAAGAAGATTATCAAGGCTTTTCCATCACAGAGCGTAGGAGATGTCTGAACCGCATTCTGACGTTTGCCAAGAATTGTGAGATTTCCTATATCACCTTTTCGGTCGAGAAAAAGCACCTGTCGGATTCGCTCAGCCTGACGGTTGCGCTTTCCAAACAACTCTCGGCGTTCATCCGTGAGGAATACGCCTTCTTTGCCGGGTTTGATAAGATTATCGTTTATTACGATAACGGACAAGTCGAGCTGAATAAACTGTTGGCGTCGGTCTTTACTATCCTGCTCCCGCAAGCGGAGTTCCGAAAGGTGATTCCCGCCGACTATAGGTTGTTTCAGGTCGCCGACCTCTTCTGCACCTTGGAACTTGTCTGCCTGAAGGACACGCACCATATCCTGTCAAAATCCGAGGAGGCGTTTTTCGGTTCCATGAGAGATATGCGCAAGAATTACCTGAAACCGATGGAGAAGAAGCGGTATAAATGATTGAATAAAACTTAAATCTATAGACTTAAAAAGATAAGGTCCTGCTCTCTTAACTCCTTTCAAATGTTTGTGTAGCGACTTCATTCTACCAGAGTTTTGTGAGCATATCTATATCTTTTTGGCTCTTTTTTGTTTTTGCGAAAAATATTATACCTTACCGTGTCCCGAGCCTTTTTTATTTCAAAATCCGGCTAATTTTCTTTACCGATCAGAACCGACCTTGTACATCCGGAGCTACGAGCCGATACATATCCCAACGATTCCAACTTTTCCAACAATACCGTTGCCTTTCCGTATCCGATCCAAAGATTTCGTTGCAAAATAAATTCCGACACCGTGTCGCGGTCAAGCAACAGATCAATTGCTTTATGTAACAGCTCGTCATCGCAATCGTCTTTGATTTGCATGTTATCCCCCCATTTGACTATTCCCATGATTATAAATCAATCGCTTCAGAAATCAACAATTGCTAATCTTTTTTCTCATATCATCAAAATTCACGCTCTCTGCGCCTTAATGCAACCTGCATATATCCGTCGCGCATTTGCGTAGCAATAACCTTGGGCGGAATCCCTCCGCACCCTCCTCCGAACGGAGGGATCACTATATTTTTAACATTATGTTCCAATGCGCAAATAAGAGTGGTTCTCATACATTGATAAATTAAGTGAACATCTTTGATTCTCGAGGGAATCCTCATAGTCGGGGTATGAATCAAGCCTACTCCATTGATATCGGTTTTGATATAAAAACTGGTTCCGACCGGCTGCTCCCCATAGAATTTTTCGTCTATGTACTTTTGAACCTTCTTTTGAAAATCCCATCCAAGAAAATCGGAGATCGCCGCGTCATAATTTCCGGTCATATATCCATAAGAGTTGGCGGGAGAGACGATGCAATCAATTTTATGATTGCCCGCCATAAATGTTTGAAAATCGGACTTTACGATAAAGACATTATTCATTCCGCCGAATGCCTTCGACATATTGGTAGCCATGTCATCATCAAGGCACAATATCGTTATCATCAAATCAGTTAATTTTCTCATATTTTCCATTTTTGAACCTTTCGTTTAATTATTTGATTGCCCCGAAAATCATTCTAGTATCTGTAACAATTCCCTCTTCTAATGAGACATTAGCCAAATCTTCAAATGACTCGGGATTAATCCAAGATACATCGTCAAATAAACTATTTATACCATTGTCAAACAAATCGAAAAAAGGATTTGCTTCTGTAATATACCTTTGCCTAATAAGAATTAGATTTCTGTCGTTTCTTAGATGCAAAAAACTACAGTAATTGTGATTAGGGTTTTTTTCATAAAGAAGCATCCCAACCGCTATCTTCTCACACAAAGCATTTAATCTTGTTGTATTGAAGATTGGACTTCCGACAGATGTCACATCGTTTTTGTAACCTTTTTCGTATGATTCATATCTGGATTTTGCTATTTCTCTCATTGAATATTTAGTGATCTCCGGATACCAAAAAACTACTTCGGATGTCACTCCTTCTGCATGATGTTGACCTGAGATAAATGGAATTCCATATTTCAATGCGATTCTTGAGATTCTAGCCTGAGCAAAGAAGTTGTCAGTAAAAGCACAAATTAGTGTTCTTTTGGGGGTGACTTTTGACACTATGTCTTTTTCTAACTGCTCATCGGTGATTTCGTCCGTCAACATGAAATCAAAACAGGTTATTTTTGCATTAGCATTGATATCGAGGATTCTCTTTTTAATAAGTTCCGGCTTGTACATTCCGACTTCGCTGATATAGCCATTCTGAGATGCAATATTGGAGTATGAAGCCTTATCTCCATCCATAAGATAAAAATGCCCAACTCCCATCCTAGCCATGCTTTCATAAAAGCTTCGAGCCCCACCGCAACCTATTCCGATGATGGAACAATCCAACATATACGGTATGTTGATTACACTTGATATTCTCGCAAATGTCTCGTCTTGTGCCAAGGAGTCAAGTTCTCCTGTCTCTTTCTCAGCCTCTATATGTTGTGAACCTTTTTCCTTTTTTTTCTTCAAGAATTGTCGATCCATCGAATCGAATCCCGTCTCAATGGCTTTTAGCATATCTGGGCTTATGTCGGCTTGATTGACCGTTTTAGATATTTCTTTAGTTTCTTTAATCGAAACTTTGGTTTTGCCATTGTTTTTCTTCTTTTCCCCAGGGACAACGGTAATATTGCAACGCTCAATACTTCCATTTATCTTGACAATGTAGCCAATCATAGACGTCACATACTCATATGAACTTGTCACTATTGGCATGAATAAGTATTTGAGATCAAAAGCCTCCATTATCCTTTGTGCGTATTCGACGTCAGCGCATGAAAGTCTATTGAAATCTCCTGGATGACTGTGCACAAACCCACCAAGAAAGATATGCTTCTTGTCCCATTCATTCTCGATAATCTTCTGGAGGTACTCAATATTGGGATTATATTCAACAGAGTTAACCTTTGCTGCCTTGTCAAAAACATATGTGTCAATGGTATCCTGATCCATTGTAAATCCAAGCATACCTCCTAATTCAGGCTTTTTTATTCCAAGAACAGAAATAATCTCGTCATAGACCTTTTGGGTCATATAAACAGTTTTGTGACAATGGTCTTTTCCACGCTTGGTTTTTCTGAAGGTTCCAGAAGGTAAAATATGCTTTCGATCCGCCGTTCTGACAAGTTGATCTTCAGAAAGAGAACTATCGTTCTTCAAAACATCGATTAGATCCGCATACCTGTTGACCCAAACATACATAACAGCATTTGCTTCTTCAAAATTATCTATGATTTTGTTCCAACAAATGTGATTATCATAGTACGCCCTGATAATGTGAAACTCATGCAACCTTGTCAATGCATAGTTTAGGTACGGTGCATCTACTATGTGAATGAAATATCCAAATCCGGTCGTTCCACCGTATCCATCATCAAGATAATTATTCTCCCTACATACTTCAAATTTGAAGAAGTACTCCTCTCCGTCTTGTCCTGTTCTTTTGAACTCTTTTATATAAGGTTTTCCCCTAAAAGTGCCATCTGGCAGCTTGGGCTGTTTCTTTTCAGTTCTACCGTTATGACTATTTCCACCTCTGTTTTTCCTTAAAGATGAGTTCGCGATGTCTCTTTCGAAATTTTGAACCACCTCATACGTTTCATAAGAAATGCTGATGTCCCTTGCGTTTCCGTGGGAAAACCTGACCCTCAAATTGTGGGCGTTCTCATATTTTTTGAATGTCGACCAAGAAATTTCTCCTCTCTGTTGAGCCAGATTTGCCCAATCAATGCCATTTTTGAAGCCATAACCTTGAGCGGTATTATTGATGGTGTCCATTGAGTCTTCAAAATTACTATTGTAATTCATATTTCATCTACCCGTTTAGTATATATCCTTTCATTAGATTTACGCATACTTCAATAATAACACATACAAAAAGCGGAATACATAGTGCCAAAGCTCTTGTAAATAGTTCGGCTCAACAATGAGGCGAATTTGCAAAACCGTTCTATTTTTGTATTTATCACACAGATAACCTAAAAGAGTATGTTGTCTAGTACCTAATCTGAATGTTGATAATTTGTTTCTAATGATTCTTTCATCCTTGTTACAATTTCCAACACCTCCGTTTTCAGCCAATCCGGTTCAACAATTTCACAGTCGACCCCCAGACCAAGGACAAACTGAACGGTATTGTAGCGATATTCCATATCACATTCTAAGATTGTCGTATCGCGATCCACCGCAGTTACCTGTTGGTTCTTGCCGTAAATATATTCTTTGACCACCATAGCCGGTCTGCCGTGGACAATCAACTTAATATGATACCACGAATGGGACTCGCCCGGCTTGTCTGCCGCCCAGTCCCGTCCTTTTTTTAATCCGTTCTCATCAAAGAAATCATGCTCATTATATAGCAAAGAGATACGAAATTTTGCATCCTTCAGCCGATAGTCTATAATCCGATTCAGCTTGTAATAAACGAATATCGGTTCTTCTTCCGGTTTATTCGGCATGGAGCATGCCAGCGTAAACCATGCGTTGTTATACATGAACAGTTTATACGGATGAATTGTTCTGGTTTGCATTTCATTTGCGGTTGTCAGAAAGTCAATTTCCATGACTCTCCGAGTTTTGATGCACTGTTGGATTGCGTCATACCTTTTCTTGATTTCTTCCTCGGGCATAGCCAACTGGCGTTTGTTAATGACAACGGACTGAAACTGCTCATCGGAATGTGAGGTCGCAGCCGCAAACTTCGCCATTGCTCTGCCAAATTCTCCTTTTTTCATGAAGTCTTTTCGCGAATTCAAATAAGAGAATCCTTCCAATAAAGCGTCCTGTTCCTCTTTCTCGAGCCGAACAGACGGAAACAAACAATTCTTATTCAGTTTATAGCCCCCATAACGCCCCGGAACAGAGTCGATCATATAACCGGCTTGCTCCAATTCTTTCCGATATTCCGGGATGTTTCTGGGATTTGTATCCAGAATCTTCGCCAACTCCGAGATTCCGACAATATTACGGCTATATAAAACTTCCAACATCTGAATACATAAAGCAGTTTTGTTCATAGCCCCTCGAGATTCCGTTCCTATTCTATCTGTAGCCTACGCTGTGATTAAAATTGTTTTGAGACAGTCACCTTCAATTGCTTGGTCTTGAATACGCCGATTTTATATACCGCAACGACGGAAGCCTCAATGTTTCCTCCGTATGTATCAGTCGGCAGGTCAAAATCGGTTACGCTGTTCAATGAAGTCGGAAGCGCTTTTTCAAGCTGATCGCCTCTTCCCTTCAAATATGCGATGATACTCTTAATCTTCAATCCATCCTGATTTTCAACCTCAATTCTGAGTTTGAAATTCACCATGCTTTTCTTGTTGAAAAGTCCCTTGGTATAACGACCATCGCCACGTTCCAATGTAGCCTTCAGCCTGATAGTTCCATCTGTCAGTGCCGCAGTTTCCAACGGGATACCTGTTTTCTTCTGGAACCCGTTGCTTGTGTTTTTCACGAACGAAGGTTCAGGTGTCGAAGCAAGACGGTTGCCTCTCGGAGGCTCAGACGTCGAAGCAAGTCGGTTACCTCTCGGAAATTCCGACGAATCGGCTTGGTTGCGGTTCTTTCGGACAATCATATATTCAAGTGATTTCAAACCGTATTTATCTATAATCCGATTTACGATATTGTTATACGCAGTCACGCAACGCTGCATTTCAATATGAACATTTCTGGCGATGGTATGCTTCATCTGATTCCCTTTTTGATTAACACCCAAATCATCGAATGTTTTAATCAGCCCCGGGCTATCCAAAACATCGTTGCACAGATAGTTGATACTGGTATAGCAGTAGTTAATATGAGGACCGTTGGATACCTCAGACATCATAATCCCAAGTTTGGTAATCAATCTTTGCATATCCCCAATAAAGGCATTGATGTACCCTTTTGTAAATCGTTCACAGGTACTTAAATAGTCGCTCCTGACAGAATCCTCAAAAATCAACTGCTTGATTCGGGCATTCGCCCCCGGAATCAAATTCACCATATCATTTTCCCCCTTGTTGAAAAGATTCAAATAACCAGTTGCTGATCCGCATCGCTTCGCTCGGTTGTTTTTACTCTTTTTTCGGTAATCTTTTTCCCGCGTAAAAACCGCACGCTGTATTCTCTTTCCAGATACCGTAAATAGGATGGCAATTTCTCGGCTACTTTTGCCATTGCGTAATTGCGCATCTTACTCTGATTCAGCCGCAAAGCCTGGTCGACGGTTACGCCTCTCCTGTAATACCGCGCCACGCTGACCCGAAATGTCTGCGTAAACAGGAAATAATCTTCGCCGTTGCTTCTGATGTAAAAGTTCAAAGTTCCTCTTTTGTCCGACTCACAGTAAATCATTGCCTTCATTTTTTCAATTCCTCCTGTTTCTTTGAAGAGATCCGCACACGGTTTGCGGTTTGTCCCTTGCTTTCTGAAAACAGTATATCAGGAATTGTAACATTATGAATGTATGATTCAAAAGATTTTGCGACCTTCCATGGTATAGTATAGCAAAAATTGATATGCTTGTCAAGGCCGTTTTACCTTTTTCGTCATATTTACGCAGATTTTTTCCTCTTTTCAAAATAACAGATTCATAAACAGAATCTCCGGCATAGTTTTTTTACTCTGTCGGAGAGATTCAATTAAAACAACACAAACCCAACTACAAGCAACGCGATTGCCAGAACTGCTTCAACAATATGGAAAATCGCCGACTCTTCTTCCAACATATCAAATCCTGCATATGCAGCCGCTCCGTTTCCAATCACCAAGCCGATATTGACCGCGGAACAGATCGGCACATAATCTTTCCGAAAAACAATCAGCAAAACCAAGTTGGCAATCCAGACCGGCAGATACAGAAATCCCGCCGGGATTTCCCAATCCACATCATCCAACAGGTTTGAAAGAAATGTCATCAACCCGACCGATACTACGGTTGCCGCAACGCCCATCAGGCATTGTTGCCATGCCCAATCCTTCCGAATCGCAAACAATACGGTGGCAACGATACCTGCCAGGGTTGCTAACACAAACATCACAACCAGAACCGGTTTCCACGCTTCGTCACCGCACGAATCGCAATAGGAAATCGGTTGGGAGCTGACATTCTTATCCGGTTCGCCTTTGGCGGTTTCTTTCTCCGCCGCAGGACGTTCTTCCGATTCAGTATCATCGTTGTCCCGAACGGGATTCTGTTCTGAACCTGATCGGTTTGGATTCCATTCCGGGTTTTCCGCCTCAGCAAAAATCTGCAGCAATTCGCTATATGCCCCGGGCGAAAGAATATCGCGAACCAACGGGTAGCATCCGCTCGCGGCCGATACGCCCGCCTCCGCTCCGGAAGCCCGGAACAGTTTGATCAGAGGAACGATATCCAGAACCGTTTTCAGTAAAACAATTTTTCTCCGGGCAGTATAATCGCCCCCGATTTTGTCGGAGAGTTCCGCGCAAAACTGAAAGGTATACCCGCAGGAATTACAATCCTTCCATTCCCGGTACTGCGCAATCAATGCATCCCGAAAATTCATGTTACGCCTCCGATTTTCGATAACAGGCAGGCAAGCGTTCCTTCGCCAGAACGGCAAGAGAAACATCATCCCCCTGCCCAATCCGCATTCCGAGCTGCGTAATGAAGTCGGACACTGCCGTTGCTTTTTCGTTTGCCAGACTCGCAATTACCGGCATGGCGAACGCACGGGCGAAATTTTCCCGGGTACGGTACGGGTTTATCACGCCGTCTGTGCAAAGCAATACGCCGTCAAACTCAGAAGCATTGAAAATACCGATCTGCAGATAGCGCCCCGCATCGGATTGGCAAAGGGAATGCGTAAGGTTGGCAACCTGTTCGTCTTCCCCGTTTTCCGGAAAGGTCGGTTGGATCGTCCCTTTCCGATAAAGATAGCATCCGCCGTCGCCGAGGGAGATACAAACCAATCGGTTGCCGATCAGCATCGCCCCCATGGCGGTTGTTCCGTATGCCTTCTCGGGTTCTTGCTTCAGACAAAAACGTTCGTCCTCGGTTAAGCCGGACAGCTCTCTGCGGCTCAGAGGATGCGCCGCCAGATCCCGTTCCACCAACGCATTCCATTCGCATAACACCTGAACGCGCAGTTGCTCGGTAATCTCAGGTTTGCGCGCGCGGTTCAGTAATCTTTCGCTGATGTTTTGCAGGACATTGATTAAAGCGCAGGACGCGAATTTTGCGCCCCGATCCGACCTTACATAGACTGCGCCGCCGTGCCCGTCACAGGCTGTAACAACAGCGCGTTCCCGATCCTGATAAGAAGCCGAAAAATCCTGACAGCAAATCCCGCTGTTTAAATGACTCCACCCGATTGACGTTTGATTGAATACAATTCTCATTTCACCACTCCCAATCATCAACTTCCGACAGTTCACGCTGTACCTCCTGCATAACAACCTCATTGGTCGGCTGAAGTTCCCCTCTGCAAACACTCGCCGAAGAAGACCGAACCCGCGACGCGGTCAACACAATAATGCGGATAATCCGTTCCAGCAGTTTTGCATTGTAACATTCAATTACATCCCCGTTTCCGGACACAAACGAACGCAGGCAATTCAGGGTTCGTTGGTCGTTCAGTTCAATCGCAATCCCATATTTCAATGCGACGCGAAACCACGGCAAACGGTTGAGCGCTTCCAGTTGCGCTGTGGTTGGTTCTGTAGGATGACCGTCGGTCATCAGCAGAATGACCGGCGCTACACCACCGAAATCCGGCATAATTCCTCCCGCCTTTTCCTTCCTGAGCAAAGGCTCCAAGGCTTCATATGCAAGATGCAGATTGCTCCAACCTCCGGCTCGAATATCATGGAAAGAGAAACGATCCACCGCATATTCCGGCTGCCCGCCATATAATTCTGCCGCAGTCGAAAAAGTCAGAACGGTAATATAGAAGTCCACATTACTGTTTTCGCCCTGCAGGTCGCTCAGATATTTCTGGATCTCTCTGATTGCGCAATTGACCTGTCCGATCCGCACCCCCCGCATACTGGTGGACGTGTCCACCACCAGGATCACATTCAGCTTCTGCTTGGAAATCCGATCAATCATAAATACCCCTTACCATTCAATGTCCGAAACATCCGCCAATCCGTCGGCAATTCTTGCCTGTGCAATTTCATTGTTGTCCATTGCCTTTCCGCCGCTGTGCATGGAAGCGGAATTGGACTTCACCCGCGAGGCGGTTACCGCTATGACCTGAATCGCTTTGCGAAGCGCCTCCGCCGTGTAGGTTTTCAAAACGGTTTCGGGATTTCCGGTAAACTTCGTCAGAACATCCATTGCTTCGTCCGAGTCGATTCCAATGGCAAGCGCATATTTCAGAGCCACGCGAAACCATCCTTTTTTCTTTAACGCGTTCAGGTGTTCCTCCCAGTCGTAACTGGTCGGCAAACCGTCGGTCATCAGCAGCAAGATCGGCGCCACGCCGCCGATTTCCGGCATATGCCCGCCCTTGGACTCCTTGCACAGGAACTTCGACAGTTCGTCATACGCCTTTGAATAGTCTGTTCCGCCGTCCGCCGTAATGTCGTTCCAGCGGAACTCCGTTGCGCCTTTCGGCTCCGGGTATACCCATTTCGAATCGTCATTGAATGTCAAAGCGGAAATTCGGATCTCGGCGTCCATTGTATCCTCCTGAATTTCCGGCATAATCGCCATCACATCGCGAATGGCATTGTTGACCGCTCCGATTTTATCTCCGCTCATAGAGCCGGAATTATCGATTACAAAGACCAGATGCAACTGCTGTCTGGTAATACCGTCCCCCAACATACGATCTGTCATGATTCAATTTCTCCTATCATATTCTGATTCAATTTGATCTTCAGTCCCCGGACAATCGGAATGATGCCCCCATCCGGAACGAGCCGTTGTATACCCGATTGATCCTGAACCATCACATCTCCGACGCCGTCCGTCCGAATGCCCCAGATTTCCGGATGTTTCGGATTTGCCACGACTCTCCCGATCACACGGTTATAATTTGAAGAATACTTGTCAACATGCGTTTCAAAAAGCTCTTTATCCAGATCCAGTGCAATTGTGGCTTTTCCCATTTTCAGACAGCAAATCTCCTTTGTGGGCTTCCCGCAGAACGGGCAGACATCCTGCGGCTTTTTCTCGCCCAACCCGAGAATATATTCCTTGCCGCAACGGTTGCAACGAATCAACTCATCCCGATAGCGACCGAGCAGGCGTAACCATTCCAGTTCTGTGGTTCTTTCGTTTTCGCGATCGTACAGCCCGTCAACAAAGGTTCTGTGGAAGGCTTCCTTTATATACAGCGGAATGCCCGGCCAGTATTTGATGAGCGATGTGTGATAGCCGCGAATCGGACGATTGGAACGGTCGGTTTTGTGATATACAAACACCGGATTGCTGCCGTACAGTTCATACTCGGCGTGCTCATCCAGAAGTTCATAACGCTTCAGACGTTCGCCTTCAAACGGGTTTCCAAGGCAAAGAGACATAAAAAGGATGATTGCCAGAGAAAACCGATCCGAATGGACATCCGGCATCTGTTGAACGCCGGTTATGGGATTGAGATCCCCCCGCACAATTTCCGGAGCCATGTAACGCATCTTGCCCAAAATTCCGAGGTTCTTTTTGTCGGCAGTCACATTGTCGTTGTCGCAAATCAGGAGCGCGCCGGTATCGGGATCAAGAAAGAAGCTTCCGTCGTTCAGATCCTGATAAGAATACCCGAGTTCATGTAATTGCTTGAACGCAAGGCACAAGGAGACGCACCAACGCAATTTGGTTGCAAGATTCCGGAACGTGTTTCTTCCGGTCAGGTAGGATACAAAGGATACATAATTACGGGGGCGGATATCCATCAGATATCCGATTTTTCCATCGTCGAAATCCAATAACTTTTGCGGCCAGAGAAACATCGGCGACGGGCTTCCGCGGTCAATATTGTTTTTCAGATTGTAGCGGAAGTCCGGCGAAACGGCCATTTTATATACTTTCAATGCATATTTCTTTTGTCCGTCCCCAACCAGATAGACCTCTCCCTGTCCGCCCTCCCCCAGCAAATCGATAACCGTCAGTTGAGTTCCGTCCTTCATGGAAATCAATTCGTTTTTTGAAAAGCGCATACCATTCCTTTCTGCAGGCAACCTTTCTTTTCTGCAGTTGCTCACTCCTTCTTCATCGGTAACCGTCGGAAACGGAGCGCGATATCCCCGTATCCGACGGTGCAATCAATCATCCGTGCAAATTTCGGTCAGATCTTCTCAGACGAGCGACATCACAATGAGTACCGCTCCGATCAATCCGACCAGAACTTCCGCAATGCCGCCGATCAGGCTCAAAGTGTCATACCCTTTGTGGTAGTAGCCGTACAGATTTTCCGGGATTTTTGCATTGCTGCCCAATCTGGTTTTCAGCGTCAGAACCCCAAGTACAATTGCAAGTGCGAGCAGTACAATTCCAATAATCAGCATAACGTTTCCCTTTCAATGTGTAAGTGTTTTTTATGATGTGTTCTGCTTCGGTACGGTTCAAACCGTGTCATTTTACATGTTTCATCCCCCTTTCCTTTTGGGATGTCTTTATTATAACGGGATTTCCGACATCATTTATGATGGGATTTATTTTTCTTTCTCAATTTTTCGGATTTTTCTTTCCTTCGTATCCATCCACAGAACCGGAAACATTTTTCTCCCCAACCGATCCTCCGAATAACGGAATGCTTTTTTCAGTCGTTCCTCCATCGGCATATCCGCATGACATTCGCAGTAGGATACAACGTCATCTTCGATAATCTGATATCCGCTCATCCGTTCCACCTCCACACAGGTGAACATACTGTCAATTTCAAAGCATCGGTTGCCTTGCGCAATATAGATGGAATTACCGGTAAATCCCTTCTCGGCTATTTTCCCGAACTGACCCAGCTTTTTTCGGATTGCGGGAATGACCTCCTTCTGAATCTTTTGTAACGACAGCGTTCCTCGCGCCAAATCGGCATCATAGCGCAACAGATCCGCAATGACCCGGTCATCCCCAACACCGATCGTAATGCCGTCCTCATTTGGAACGCTCCAGATTCGCGCGTCATCCGCGCCGAGTTCGTTTCCGTCAACGTCTGCATCCCGGATATACAGCGCACCGGAATGCGCCAATGTGACACGATCCTCTCCGATAATTACAAGCATACTGCTTCTCCTTCCGTTACGAATTCAAATTTTCTGTTCTTTGTATCTGTGAAAATATAAGGGAATGACACCGTGTTGGAGTGTGTCTGTATGGCGCGCAGTCCTCTGAGAGCCCGTTCTTTCCAACTTATCCTCGCGCAATCCTCCGCATAAAACGCGGGACAAAGCCCCCAGAAAAAGCCTTTTCCGATAACAGCATAATTCCGAACTGTCATAACGCTGAAATCCGAATCCAGATACAGGAGATCCCTTCCTTTTGCCAGAAGAAACTTTCCCATTGCCAAGGATGCCCCCAATTCCGCCATATCCGCATTCAGTTGCTTTTTTTCTTTCAGAATCGGGTACAACTTCGGCAGAATTTCCGTAACAACATACCGTTTGGTAAGAGGACCGTCGCCAAGCCCGGCAAACCATTCGGGATGATGCGTTAAAACCTGCTTGACTGCCAGATTTCCCACCGCTCCGATTGTGATGCCGTTATCCATATGTACCACATTCATCGCAGCCCCGGGTATTAAGCCGCGTGTTTTCATGGAATCGCCGGTTCTCTGACTGTCAAAAGCAAACCGTACTCCGTCCTCATATCTTTCCGCAATCACAACACTCATCTTCCGATATCCTCCATTACGTTCAATTTACAGGTTTTCGTGTCCATATACAGAATCGGAAACAATACATTTCCATAGTAATCCGATTCGCTCCGATAAACCGTTCGGATTCGCTCCAACGCCGGCAATTTCCGATAGAAGGAAAGCAGCGAAAGCTCATACTCGGCACGAGAACCAACCGCATAGAAATCGCTGATTTCCATAACAAGATCCGTTCCGTTGCAAAGAAATCCCCGATTCCCTCCGGCAATCAGAATATCCGTGTCGGATAAATCCCCGTCTGTCAGAATACCGCTCCCGGCAATCTGTTTTTGACATTCCGGAATCACCTCACGGTCAATCGACAGTTCCGTTAACTCCTCCGGGAATCGGACAGACCCGTACCGTAACACATCTGCGCAGGAACAACGCCCTCTGCCGCTGACCCCAACAACAGCTTTTGTTCGACCGGGGCTGAAAATCGGGGCGTTTTCGGGGCATAGACTCCAATTCTGACATCCGCAAGAGGTAAAGATCCATGAGTTTTCCGCAACATATACATTCTCTCCTTCTTTAATTATAATCATTTGTGTCCTCCAGCTCATACTCCAACTGCTCCGTGTTAATCAGCAGAAACGGACGATCCACATAAATGCTGTAATATGCCGCCAACCGCAAGCCGCCGAGCAACCGTTCCCGCACCGTCAGATTTTGCGTTGTATCCATTAGGGCGGCGTCCGAGAATGTTCCGCCAGCCCCGATTGATCCCTTTTCCGCAACGACCCAGACCGAGAAATCCCGTTGCAATTGAAACAGACGATCCCTCCATGCAAACAGAAAATCCCCCTCCATTACCGCACGCGGCTGCGACTCTTCAACCAACAAACCGTTTTCTTTACACAGCCAAAGCAATCGCGGCACAATCCTGGTAACAAGAAACCGTTTTGTCAACCCGGATCGCGGAAGCTTTCCGAACCATTCGCTGTGTGCCACCAGTAGGTTTCGGATTCGGACATCTCCCGAAAACCCGACCAGAATTCCGTCAGGCAACTTGGATATTTTATAGTTGGTTTCGCTGGCTGTGTAAAACTTCAGTCCTTCACATGAAACCTGTGTATCCGCCGCCATCCAAACCCGACCGGAATCCCGAATCGCCATAACCACACTCATCCTTCATCCCTCCTTCTGTATCCAATTATACTCGGATTGTGACATTATGGATGTGACAATCTAAAATCCCCAAAATTTTTTCTGTTGTCAATTGACAAAGCACCGATTTACTGGTATACTATACACAAACAGTGGGAAAAGCTCTGGAGGATATCATGAGAAAAAAGAGGACGACCATTAAAACCTATGATGAATATCTCTCTGCCGCCGAGCAGGGGGATGCAGAGGCACAATACATGGTTGGTTGCCACTTCTTTGCTATCGGAGAGTACGAAGAAGCGATAATATGGCTTACAAAATCCGCCAAGCAAGAATATGCCGAGGCGCAATTTATACTGGGTATTTGTTACTATAAGGGGGATGGTGTACCTAAAAATAATAAAAAAGCTTTTTTGCTTATGCAAAAAAGCGCATACCAGGGGTATCCTGCCGCACAAACGAATTTATATTATTATTACAATGAAGGAACCGGAGTTAAAAAGAATCCTCAAAAAGCACTTGAATGGTTAAAAAAAGCAGCAAAACAGGAGGATGCAGATGCTCAATTTATGCTCGCCGAGCGGTATTATTGGGGAATCGGAATAGCACAAGATCAAGCCACTGCTGTAATATTACTTCTAAAATCGTCCAAGCAAAACAATATTGACGCACAAAAGCTATTGGCATACAGCTATGAAACCGGGAATGGAATTGCTACGGATTGTGAAGCGGCAGCAAAATGGTACATAAAAGCAGCTCGTAGTGGAGATTGTGAAGCGCTGTACAATGCTGCCCGTTGCTATGAGAATGAAATCGGTGTACCAAGGGATCTGCAAAAAGCCGTCCGTATGTATTTAAAATCGGCGAAGAAAGGTGATGCTGATGCACAATATGAAATAGCACGGCACTATCATGAAGGTATCGTGCTTCGAAAAGATGAAAAAAAATCAACGTTATGGTTGCAAATGTCTGCAGTACAGGGTCATTCACAAGCGGAATATTACTTAGCACTGAGTTATGCGCAGGGAGATGGAATTCAACAGGATATAAAAAAGGCTTTTAACTGGTGCAAGAAAGCCGCCAAGCAGCATATACCAGCCGCCCAATGCTTATTAGCGGAATTTTATGAAGATGGAATTGGGATTCGCAAAAATTTAAAAAAAGCATTCCAATGGTATCAAACATCAGCACAAAATGATGACGTAGATGCAAAAAGCAGATTAGGACGTTGCTATGCTTCGGGGATTGGTATTCAAAAAAATTTAGCAGAAGCAAAAAGGTGGTACGAAAAAGCTGCGAATCAAGGCGATGCCTATGCTCAGTACAATCTAGGGCTAATATATGATGGAATTACAGGGGAGGAAAGAGATTTTCAACGAGCTTTTTATTGGTATCAAAAGGCGGCGGAACAAGGAAACACTTCTGCACAAATTAACTTAGGCTATTATTATGGGAATGGTATCTATAAGGATAAAAATAAGGAACTCTATTGGTATAGTAAAGCAGCTGAACAGGGTGATCGACTTGCTCAATATAACATAGGACAATATTATAATGAAAATGAAAGAGATTTTACTAAGGCATTTTATTGGTGTCGAAAAGCAGCAGAACAGGGGTTTGACAAGGCACAATTCAATCTTGGCATTTTTTATTCTAAAGGTCAAGGCGTGAAAGAAAACCAAACAGAGGCTTTTCAATGGATATATAAAGCTGCTGAAGCTGGGCTGTCAGTTGCTCAATATAATATTGGTCAAAGATATTTAGTTGGAAAAGGCATAAAAAAAAGCACTGTAAAAGCCTTCAGTTGGTTTTACAAAGCAGCAAAGCAAAACGATTCCTATGGGCAATGTAGTGTTGCAAATTGTTATAGGAAGGGACAAGGGGTAAAGCAGGATTTTGAAAAAGCTGTTTTTTGGTATCAAAAAGCCATATATCAGAATAACGAGCTTGCAATTTTTTATTTAGCCCAGTATTATGCAAGTGAAGTACCAGAAAAAGACCTAGAGAAGGCGTTTTCCTTATTTAAAAAAGCATCCGATCTAGGGGTAGGAAGGGCTTCATATATAATAGGTCAATGGTATTATGAAGGGGTGTGTGTTAAACAAGACTATCGGCAAGCCGTGGCTTGGATGGACAAGGCGGCAACCGACGGAGATTATATTGCAAAATGGGCACTTGCTGAATTTTACGCAGACGGTACAGGTGTAGCACAGGATGGAAAAAAAGCCTTACAATTATTTTCTGAATTACTAAATGATATTAAACGTGATGAATGTCAGGATCAGCTTGGTGCGGTTTTCTATGACATGGCTACTCTTTTTGATGACAAATTTCCTGTCTGTAAGGGGCTATACAAAGATAATTTCAAGGCGAAAGAATACTATGAAAAAGCGATTGAGAATGATTATTCCTGCGAATCAGAACTAAATACTTTAAATATCAGACTAAATATCAATGATGCTAAAAGTAATCGTATGGGAGAGTTTGTAAAAGAAATCCAATCTCAAAATCTTCCACTTAATATGCGATACTCCGCAGTAGAAAATCGTTTAAAATCTGAATTTAACGATGTATGGAATAAACTTTCGCAGAGCACAAGAAATTGTCTTATAACAGGGTGTCTCTCTTACATTTTATTTGTCGAGGTCGGCGGAGAATCTAATCAAGGCATTGATTTTTCCACAGCAATTTCACCCATGATGAAAGCTTGTGAAATTGAATTTGAGAGAATTTTTTTGGGTCATTTCCTGGACTATGTAAAAAAGCATCATATCTCTCCCACAGAATTTGACTATACCACACAGCATTTCGTTGTTTGCAATCAGGAGCAAAATGAATTAACACAATCGAGTTCTCGTGAAAGCGATATTTATAACTATAGGGATAAGAATACAAAAAAGAGAACCTATAGCTATGTATCAAAAGATAAGGTTGGAGTATTTACTTTAGGAAGCATTGATAAATATGCCGGAATTTGCAGAAAAAGCATAATGGAAAATTCGACAGATTTTATTAAATCCCATTGTACCAACGGCAATCAGCCTGTATTAAACGTGTCACGCAACTTAAAGCAAAAAAACGTTATTAGCGTTGATCCTCATTTTCTCGCTTTCTTTGATGAAATTTTTACAAAGGATGCTTTTCCCGGAGCAGACCGGACAGAGCAAATCAAACGTTACCTCTTTTCATTTTCCAAACGGGTTCGGGATATGACTTTCCGCTTGCGTAATCCATCCTCACATACAGAAGTTATGCCCTATTGGAAAGCACTTTATTGTGCAAATATGGTTATTATGGTGGATCGATTGCTTTATGATTTTGTTTCAAAAATCAAGCCAGAATATCTAACCATTTAATTATGCAATCTTTATTAATCCAAATAAAATCCAACAAATAATGCCTTTTAAGCCCTTTTCTCTATCTACATCAAATAAAAATCAACAGGAGATCATCAAACCATGCCTTACGACAAAGCCTTTCAGGACGCCCTGCAATCGTATTACGAAGCACACGATTTCACGGGCAGGATTCCCGCGTTTGATGCCGGGAAATATACGCCCGCGCAGACGGCGGTTTACCTGAAAGCCAAGACCTTTTTCTCGCAGGCATGGGTGAAACTCCTGCCGGACATCGGGAACAAGCGCTCGATGAAAAATTTCTCGCCGGATTACCCGCTGAACTGCCTGAAGGATGGCGATGCGGCGTATATCGCGGATGCGGTGACCGAAATTTTCTTCGACGAGGAACAGTTCGACGATGCCCTGGATTTCTTCTTTTTCACCTTACAGGAGCCGTTGGAGGTCGGGCTGAATGCCTGCGCAAAGGCGCACGGAAAGGAGGTCGACGACCTGTCCGATGATGAAATCGCCGATGTTGTCGGCAAGCTGACCGATCTCTACATGGAGGAACTGGTTCACGCTCTGATGGTTGCGCAGAAAGCGCCGGAAATCTATACAGCGCTCCACAGCGGGAAAGAAAAGCTGACCGCGCACGGGGACTTCAACCAATCGGTAAAGGAAAACCACGACAAAATCAATTTCGACAAACGCTGGACGCACTCTGACACGAAACTCGGCGAGGCACTCTCCTTGGAGCAGGTCGCAAAAAACAACCCCGAAGTTGTTGCAGCCAGGACAGACTTTTTCTCCTCTCCCGACAGTAACGAGGACGCATACACCGAACTCCGAAACGGCTTTCTTGCCACCCTTTCGGAGGCTGACCGCACCCTGTTCACCTTGCGTGAGGAAGGCAAGACACAGAAAGAGATTGCCGACCAACTCGGTTACAAGACGCACAGCGCCGTCAGCAAGCGTCTGCAAGCCATGCGCGGACAGTTTGAGGAATACATGAGAACGCAACTATAAAAGCATAACGTTCAGCCACTCGGTTTAACAGCCGGGTGGCTTTTTTGTTGCCCCAAAATATTTTTATAAAATTTTTTTGCCGTCAGGAACATTTTCTGTTTTTCACCTTGGGGAATCAATGGAGGGCATGCAAAGCAGAAGAAAAAAGCAGACGCGACTGCTACGGGCAGTGCCGCAAGGGTCGCAAGTGACGCAATTTTTAGCGGCAGGATTTTTAGCGTCACTTGCGACCCTTGCGGCACTGTTCGGGATGAAAACGCCACCCTCACACC
>CAVGEJ010000021.1:12031-23616 GCA_963628215.1 Eubacterium sp. CAG:180 | reverse complement strand
TTCTGGGCGATAAGGGAAAACTGGTCTGCGAGCATGACCGCCTGACCTTTACCAAGTTGGCAATGCCGGAACGCGAGTTCAACGCGACCTACCGGGGCGGCTTCGGCGAGCCGGAGCGGGAGGAAATCGCGGTGGAAACCGACGGACAGAACCCGCAGCACGTGGGGATTCTCAACAACTTTGCAAACGCGATTCTCGGACTGGAGCCGCTGTTTGTCGACGGTCGCGAGGGCATTCACGGCGTGGAGCTGATGGACGCGATGCTCCTTTCCACATGGAAGGATCGCACCGTCACCCTGCCGATCGACGATGACGAATATTGGGACGAACTGCAGAAGCATATTGCGGTCAGCCGTCTCAAAACCGCCTCGGATGTTGTGCTGAACACCGAGGGAACTTATAATTCCAAATGACGGGGGCGAAGTCCTTCCGCGCCGCCGTGGTCGGCTGCGGGGCAATCGCGCCGAATCATGTGACGGGGATTCTTGCCGCCGGGCAGTCGCTTGCGGCGGTCTGGTGACCCCGACAGAAGCCACGCGGAGCGCCTACTTGCGCGGTTCGGGCTGTCTGTTCCGATTTACACCGACCTTGCGGAGCTGCTTGACCGCGAGCACCCGGATGTCCTGCACATCTGCACGCCGCATTACCTGCACGCGCCGATGTGCTGCGCGGCGCTGTCGCGCGGAGTGAATGTCCTGTGCGAAAAGCCGCTCGGCATCAGCGAAGCGGATCTGCGCGCCATAGAAGCGGCGGAGGCGGAAAGCACTGCGATGCTCGGCGTATGTCTGCAAAACCGCTATGAGCCGAATTTTCTCCGCCTCAAGGCAACCTCTGGGGAGGAGGGCGTTGCGGCGGCGTTCGGCGTGGTCGCATGGCGGCGCGATGCGGATTACTATGCTTCTGGCGCGTGGCGCGGGAAATGGGCAACCGAGGGCGGCGGGGTGATGATCAATCAGGCGCTCCACACCCTTGACCTGTTGCAGTGGCTCTGCGGAATGCCGCAAACGGTCACGGCGCACCTGTCCGACGACCATTTGCAGGGCGTGATCGAGGTCGAGGACACCGCAACGGCGCATTTCCGCCTGCCCGACGGCAGAGCCTTTCAGCTGTTCGCCACGACTGCCTGTACCTCGGATTTTCCGGCACAGCTGCAGCTGATGACCCGCGCAGGGCATCGGTATTTTGCCGACAATACGTCGCTCTGCCGGGACGGAGAGCCGATGCCCGGAGAGAAATCCGCAACGCTTGGGAAAACGGTCTGGGGAAGCGGTCACTGCCGCCTGATCGCCGATTTCTATCGGCATCTTTCGGAGGGAACGCACTTCCCGATTGATGCGCACGAGGGCGCAAAGGTGATCCGGCTGATTCTTGCCATGTATGCGTCCGCAAAGGAGAACTGCACGATGAAACCAACGGAGGATAACCTATGAAGGAATTTTTCGGAGACGGTCTGCTGCTCGGCACGCCGGCGGCGGAGCGCCTGTACGCGGCGGTGCGGGATCTGCCGATTATCGATTATCACTGCCACCTGAACGAAAACGAGATCCGGGACGACATCGGTTTTGCGAACCTCGGCGCGCTCTGGCTCGGCGGCGACCACTACAAATGGCGCGCCATGCGCCTGTGCGGCGTGGACGAGCATTTCATCACGGGGGACGCGACCGATTATGAGAAATACCGCAAATATGCGGAAATCTTCCCGCGCCTGTGCGGCAATCCGCTCTACTACTGGACGCAGATGGAGCTGAAGCTGCTGTTCGGCATCACCAAACCGCTCTCGCCGGAAACGGCGGATGAAATCTGGGCGGCGGCGAACGAACAGTTGAAAACCGTGCGTGTTTCGGATCTTCTGCGCCGCTTCCGTGTGGAATACATCGCCACCACCAACGACCCGACCGACACGCTGGAGGCGCACGGGGTGTACGGAAACACTGCGGTTGCCCCGACCTTCCGTCCCGACCGGATGCTGAGCTGTGACCCTGCGGCGCTGGACGCACTGCGAAGGTCTGCTGGAATGCGAAAACTCCGGTCGCTTGCCGAGGTCAGGCAGGGACTTGTCCGGCGGTTGGATTGGTTCTGCGCACACGGCTGTGTGATCTCCGACCACGGAATGGATTTTCTGCCGGTTGCGGACTGCGGGGAGAACTACGCTTCCTATCTGTTTGAGCGGAAAAGCAACGGCACCGCGGAGGAGCTGTCGCCCGGCGAGCAGGAAAAGCTGACCTCCCATCTGCTGTACTTCCTTGCGGGAGAATACCGGAAGCGCGGCATGGTCATGCAGTTGCATTTCGGAACTTACCGCAACGTCAACAGCGGAATGTTCGGAAAAATCGGGCGCGACGCGGGCTTTGATATCATGCGCGGGCGCGTGGACGCCGACCGTCTGGCGGTCTTTCTCGACACGCTGAACACGCGCGGAGATTTGCCGAAAACCGTGCTGTATTCGCTGAATCCGACCGCAGTCCCCGCCATAGCGACCCTTTCGGGGGCGTTCCCGAATGTGCGCGTGGGCGCGGCGTGGTGGTTCAACGACACGGTGGAGGGCATCCGTCAGCAGCTCCGTACCGTCACGGAGTATGCCGCGCTGGGGACGCATCTCGGAATGCTGACCGACAGCCGCTCCTATGCAAGCTATCCGCGCTTTGATTTCTTCCGCCGGATTCTCTGCGACACGGTGGGAGCATATGTCGAGCGCGGCGAATACGATGCCGGTGCGGCAGAGGCGCTGGTGCGCGGCATCTGCTATGAAAATATCAGGGAATTTCTCGGAATCGGAGGGAAAACCTTATGAAAATGACATTCCGCTGGTACGGCGAGGGGGACAGCATCCCGCTGTCGTACATCCGGCAGATTCCCGGCATGACGGGCGTGGTGACGGCAGTCTACGATGTTCCGGTCGGAGAGGTCTGGAGCGTGGAGAAGATTTCGCGCCTGAAGGCGCTGTGCGACCGGGAGCAGCTGGAGATGGAGGTCATCGAAAGCGTTCCGGTGCATGAGGACATCAAGCTGGGGCGACCCACTCGCGACCGCCTGATCGAAAATTACGCCCAAACCGTCCGCAATCTCGGAAAATTCGGCGTCCGGTGCGTTTGCTACAACTTCATGCCGGTGTTCGACTGGCTCCGGACGAACCTGCACACCCCGGCGCCGGACGGCTCCGATTCGCTGTCCTACCGCCATGCGGAGCTGCTGGCGCTTGACCCGCACAATCTGCATCTGCCCGGCTGGGACGAAAGCTACACGCCGGCTGAGCTGCGGGGGCTTCTGGATGCGTATGCCGGTATGACGCATGAGATGCTGTTTGACAATCTGGTCTATTTCCTGCGCGGCATCCTGCCTGCCTGTCGGGAAGTCGGCATCAGCATGGCAATCCATCCGGATGACCCGCCGTGGGATATGTTCGGGCTTCCGCGCATCATCACGGGGCGGGAAAGCTACCTGCGCCTGTTTGAAGCCGTTCCCGAACAGGAAAACGGCATTACGCTCTGCACGGGCTCGCTGGGAGCGGGGCGGGAGAACGATCTGCCCGCGCTTGCCCGGGAGCTGACCGACCGCATTTATTTTGCGCATCTGCGCCAGATCCGTCTGGAGGGGGGAGCGGGACTTCTGCGAATGCGGGCACCGGACCGATGCAGGCAGTCTGGATATGCTCGCCATTGTCGAAGCGCTGGCGGACGGCGGCTTTGACGGCTATGTCCGACCCGACCACGGCAGAAACATCTGGGGCGAGGACGGCAAGCCCGGCTACGGTCTCTATGACCGTGCGCTCGGCGCGTGCTACCTCTCCGGTCTGTTTGAAGCGGTGGAGGGAAGAAAGAAGAAAGGAGCAATGAGAAAATGAAATTACCGTATCGGATGGATCTTTCGGATAAAGTGGTTGCCGTAACCGGCGCGGGCGGGGTTCTGATGAGCGAATTCTGCCGGGCGCTGGCGGCGTGCGGGGCAAAGGTGGCGCTCCTGGACATCAACGAGGCGGCGGCGAAGGCGGTCGCGGATGAAATCGGCGAAAACGCGATTGCCGTCGGCACGAATTGCCTGGACAGAAAAAGCATTGAAGCGGCGGCGGAACGGGTGCATCAGGCGTTCGGCAGGGTGAATTTCCTCATCAACGGCGCCGGTGGGAACAATCCGCGCGCGACCTGCGACAATGAGACGATGACCCCGGAGACCGATGATACCGTCAAGTCCTTTTTCGGCTTGGAGGAATCGGGGCTGAAGTTCGTGTTTGACCTGAACATCACCTCGGCATTTCTGGTCACGCAGGTGTTCGCGAAGGACATGGTGCAGACCGGCGGAAACATCATCAACATTTCATCGATGAACGCCTTCCGACCCCTGACCAAAATTCCGGCATACAGCGCGGCAAAGGCAGGGATTTCCAACTTTACCGAGTGGCTCGCCGTGCATTTTGCCCCCTGCGGCATCCGCGTCAATGCCATTGCGCCCGGGTTCTTTGTGACCAACCAGAACCGCGCTCTGCTGTTTGACGCGGACGGCAATCCCACGGCGCGCACGGGCAAGATTCTTGCCGCAACCCCGCAGAAGCGCTTTGGGGAGGTGAGCGACCTCATCGGCACACTCCTCTGGCTCGCCTCGGACGATGCCAGCGGCTTTGTCACCGGAGTGATCGTCCCGGTTGACGGCGGCTTCAACGCCTACAGCGGCGTCTGAACCGCGCGTCAAAAACGGATCGCGTGAGAAAAGAATTCGTAATTTGCGAGAAAGAAAGGATACCCAATGAACGCAGAAGAATTGCTGAAAAGCAACCGGATTGTACCGGTTGTCGTCTTGCAAGAGCTGTCGGATACGATTCCGACTCTGGCCGCACTGAACGACGGCGGCATTCATATCGCAGAAATCACTTTTCGAACCGACTGTGCCGCCGATGCCATTGCATTCGCCGTCAGCCACTTTCCCAATATGGTAATAGGAGCGGGAACGGTGATAAGTCGTGCACAAGCGGAGAAAGCGATCGACTGCGGCGCTGCATTTATCGTTTCACCGGGGCTTTCATATGAGGTTGCCGAGGTCTGCCGCTCCCGGATGATCGCGTATCTTCCCGGCTGTGCAACCCCTACCGAGATCATGGAAGCCATAGCGCTCGGATTGCATGTGATTAAATTTTTCCCCGCCGACATTTACGGAGGCTTGAAAGCCATCAAGGCACTTTCCGCTCCGTTTCCGCAGATTCGCTTTCTTCCAACCGGAGGTGTAAACGAAGAAAACATTGACAAATATCTTTCGGATAAAAGGGTCGCCGCGGTCGGCGGATCCTTCATGATGAAGGGAGATATTGCAGCGAACTGCAGAAAAATTAAAGAACGGATTCAGTCATAATAAGGGGGAATGGAATATGAAAATCGTAACAATGGGCGAGATCATGCTTCGCCTTTCCTCCCCGCACCAAAGCCGCTTGATTCAGGCCAAAACCTTTGACATAAACTATGGCGGAGGAGAAGCAAATGTCGCCGTTTCTCTGGCAAACTACGGATATGATGTTTACTTTATTTCCAAGGTTCCGACACATGAAATCGGTCAATGCGCAGTCAATATGCTTCGGCAATACAATGTGCATACTGACTATATCGCCCGCGGGGGCAACCGATTGGGCATCTACTATCTCGAAGCCGGCGCTTCCATGCGTCCAAGCAAAGTCATTTACGATCGCGCAGGCTCCTCTATTGCAGAAGCCACGCTTGCTGATTTCGATTTTGACAAAATATTTGAGGACACTGACTGGTTTCACTGGTCGGGCATTACCCCTGCGCTCTCTGATGCTTCCGCAGAGAATCTGCGCCGTGCCTGCATAGCCGCAAAGGAACACGGCGTTACGATCTCCTGCGACCTTAACTTTCGTAAAAAGTTGTGGACCCGTGAAAAAGCGATTTCCATTATGAGGCCCTTGATGCAATATGTTGATGTTTGCATCGGCAACGAGGAAGATGCCGCCCTCTGCCTCGGCTTCAAACCCGAAGCCGACATAACGGCAGGCAGAACGGATGCAAACGGCTATCACAAAATCTTTGAACAGATGACAAAAGAATTTGGATTTCAGTATGTTGCATCCACTCTGCGTGAATCCTACAGTGCGACCCATAACGGCTGGAAGGCACTGATCTACAACGGAAAGGAATTCTACGAATCTAAGAAATATGACATCAATCCGATTATTGACCGGGTTGGCGGTGGAGACTCCTTTGCTGGCGGTCTGATCCACGGTTTGCTGAAATATCGAGATCAAGCTAAAGCGCTGGATTTTGCAGTCGCCGCAAGCGCGCTCAAGCACACCATTCCCGGCGACATCAACCTCGTTTCAGAATCCGAGGTTCTTGCTCTTGTTGGCGGAGACGGATCCGGTCGGGTGCAGAGATAAGCCCTTCAAACCGAATGTAGTCAAAACTTTTCTCCAAGCGTTTTTGTGGTACAGATTCTCTTTGAAGGTATCATCCTCCCCCATCGGCTCGGATGACACGACCGGAGAGATTCACGCCGCCTACGCATCCCTGCTTACAACCGCCATGCCGCGTCTTCCGTTGCAGGCTTGAAGGTGACCGACAACCACAGCATTCTGGTTCTCTCCAACCGTATCCTTTCAAGTGGGTCCTTCCCCTTCCCCGCTCACGGTGACCTGGGCAGGGGTCAGCGCGGAGGCAGAGTTCTGTCTTGGCAGGAAAATTGGTTTTTGCAACTGCCCATTTTCTGCTGATGTCCTCCCCGTATTCAATGCTTCAGCAGATACAGATTGCTGCTCCTTGCCCCGTTTCTTCGGAGACGGGGTTCTTTTTGCAACCATCCGGAGACAATGAGGTCTTGGATGGCGCGCTTGACGGTGGCTTCGGACAGCCCCGTGTCGCGGGAAACGGTCGGAATGGACGGGAAGCAGGTGCCGTCCTTGTTGCTCCGCTCGCGGAGGTAGAGGTAAACCGTCACCGCGCGTGATGGGAGTTTGTCTTGGTAGAACGTATCAAGGAAGCCCATGTCACACCCCCTGCTCCGGTGGACGGTGTTGGTGTGGCTGTGGGCGCGGATGCAGACGGATGCTCCTGCCGCGCTTGGGCGGGTTTGGAGAAAGCACCAAGTCCTCCGCTCCGACCGGGATTGCGCCCTCCGGAATTTCGGAATCCGGATTCTGCGCTTTCGGTTTCGGGTAACGTGCTTGGATTGCCTGAAGCAGTTCATCCTTTGCGGCGTAGGCAACGGCTCGGTTGCCGTGTTCCTCTGCCTGATACGGTTTCCCGAACGCAATGCCCCATTCAAAGAACAGCTTTAGTCTCGTTTTCATCGGGTGCTGTCCGGTTTTCATGACGATAAAAGTGCCTTTCGGCAGGGCTTTGAGTTCGTCGGCGCTCATGAGCGGACGGGATGCCATTTGCAGGGATTGGGACGGGTCATTCTTTGATTTGCTGACTGTCCCCACCTGCACGGTTCGGTTGCCCATTGCGCGGGATAATGTATCGGCGGAGGAACTGTTTGGGGCGAAGCCGCCAAAAATAATCAATTGCGTGTTGTCCACAATGATGTCCGCACCCTCCTTGCCGTAATTCTTTTCAAGTTGTGCAAAGGATTGGATAATCGGCACGATTTGCAACCGTCTTGAGCGCGCGGCGGAGAACATCATTTCCGCAGACTCAATTTTGGGCATCGTCCCGAACTCGTCAGCGAAGAACACGCACCGATTCTTCAGCTTGCCGCCGGTTTCGTCCGCTACAGCAAGGATTTCGCGGTAGAGCTGTTGGATGAACAGACTGGCAAGAAAATAGCAGTTCGGATTTTCTTCCGGTAGGATAAGAAAAATGGCAGATTTCTCTTTACAGAAGCTCTCCGCATCAATTTCGTCATCGAAGCATAAGAGTTGCTCCAGTTCGCTGTCAAGAAAGGCATTCAGGCGGGACAGCGCTGTCGACATCACGCTCGCCATGGACTGCTCCGAAGAATTGAGTGCCGCACCTGCAAACCATTTCGCTTTATGGTCATCCGGTAGCATTTCCATCAGCGATTGAAACTGCGTTTTCTGTACCCGTTGCCCCTTTTGAAGCGGCGCGGGGGCAAGCAGTTCCTGAATGATTTTGAACACCGACACGATGTGCCGTTTCTCCGGTTCGCAGAACTCGGCGACCAACAGAATCGTTGCGGTCAAAAGTCCTTCTGCAGCATCATAAAAGTATGCGTTCTGCCCGAAGGAGCTTCCGTCCATGCCGGAGAGAATAACGGTCTTTGCGATAATTTTGGCATACTTCTCGGCTTTTGCTTTGTAGGTCAGTTGCTCCGGATTCGCCTTATATAAATCCATATACTTGTTGACCAAATGTAGGAGGTTGTTCCCGTTGGAGCGAGTCGGGTTGCGCAGGTCGATGACGGATATATGGTAGCCATAACTGTTTTTTGCTACCATACCATAGTTGCGGAGCAAATCCCCTTTCGTGTCGGTCGTGAGGAAGGACATCCCCGTTGCGCAGGCGTATTCGATACAAGGGTATAGCCAATATGCTGTTTTGCCGACACCCGCCGCGCCGACCATGAGGGCATGGACATCGCCGATATCAACCAACGCAACGGTGTTCCCCTTTCCCTCACAACCAACCACAATGCCCTGTTCGGTTGGGCGCTCCTCTCCCCTGCGCCACTTTTCCGGCTCAAACGGGACATGGAGATACATTTTTCCAATCTCCCGTTTCGTTGCCCAACGAGCCGTTCCGTGTTGTCCGTCCCCGACCGTTTTGGATTTGATGTTGAGGCTGTATAAGTGCGACAGAAGCGGAATGCCGCCGAGGATCAGAGCGGCAACTGCCCCGACCAGAACGACGATCATAACACCTGACATCCGACCGCCACCTCGCTTTCCGTCATTTCCTGCTCCGCCCGCCATGCCTGCAAATCCTCGTTGAAATCCTTGTGTTCCGGTGACAGGCGATAAACCGATACGGACGGATACCGTTCTTTCAGCTCTTTGGCAATCCGCAGACAAGCGCTGTTTCCTGCGTCATCGTTGTCAAGGCACAGGATAATCTGCCGCAGGTTGTCGTTCTGTTCTATCATCTGTTTCGCCGCAATCGGCGCAACCGAGCAGAGCGCGACATAACTGTCCCTCTGCCAATCCTGCGGGCACATCGTGATGTAAGAGAGCAGATCGATCGGCGCTTCAAAAACAAACAGGCGTTCGGAGCTTCCCGACCAGTGAAAGCTGTATTGCGGATTGCTTCCGTCCGCGTTGCACTTGAAGCCGCTGCCGGTGGTTGTCCCCCGCTTGTGCGCATGGCGGGCAATCCCACTCTCATCGCAGCCGACGAACACGCAATTGTGATAGGTCGCTTCTTCGTAGAGCAATTTCGTGTGCGTAAACGAGTGAATGACATCCCGATCAATTCCGCGCTGTTTCATGAGATAAGCATAAATCCGGTGCATATCCGAATTGGCAGGCGGCAGGGCGAACGGCTTCTGTTCCTTTTTCTTTTCCTGCTTCTGCTGATTGATAACCGCCACTCCGACATCCGCGCCAAGTAGAAACCGGACCGCTGACGGATAGTCCGGACAATCAAAAAAGCGGCGTGCAAAATCAATCGCATCGCCGCCTTCTCGCGTATATTGGTTGTACCATAAATTGCCCTGAATGGAGATTTTCTCGCCCCCATTCGTCCAAACCGATCCCCTGCCCTCGCGCTTGAGATCATACCCCTGCCACCGCAGGAATTCCGCAAGGTCGGTCGCCCGTGCCTGCTCCCGCTCGGCAGGGGTGAAGCTTACATATGTGGTTGACATTGTTTTTTCCTTTCGTTGTATTGTATCATATTTTTTATTTTCGGATATACTGACATTGAACACAGAATTTTCGCCAAAGGGGTTGACAAATCCTGTTTTTTGGTGTATAATGTGTTCAGTGATCGAGTTGCAGAAACCCGCGAGGCCTGCGACCGGGGGAGTTCCTGCGGGGACTCCCCTTCTTTTGAGAGGAGATAGAAATGCCAAAGCCGTTTTTGTCGTTTGAAGAACAAATCGAGCATCTGGAGCTCCACAAGAATCTGACGATTCCGGACAAGGGATACGCCATCTCAATGCTCCGACAGATTGGCTATTTCAGTCTGATCAGCGGTTACAAAACACCTTTCAAGAATCCGACCACCAAGAAGTACCGTGACGGAACCACCTTTGACGATATTGTCGCGCTCTATCGGTTTGATGAAAATCTCCGGGAATTGTTTTTGAAATACATTCTGCAAATCGAACGGCATCTGCGCTCCATGCTCTCTTACTACTTCACGGACAAGCACGGTGAATCCCAAACACACTATCTGAATCCCGCGAACTACAGCTCCAATCCCCGCTATGCGGCTGATGTCACCCGTCTGATCTCCACACTTGACGGTCTTGCAAATCGCAACAGCGACTACCCTTACATCAACCACCAACGAGTACAATACGGAAATGTCCCGTTGTGGGTTCTCCTGAACGGGGTCACTTTCGGTACACTCTCCAAGTTCTACAGCTACACGACACAGGATCTGAAAGTAAAGGTATCCAAGAATTTCGATGGAGTCAACGAGAAGCAGTTGGAACAATACCTGAGCGTCATCACCAAGTTTCGGAATGTCTGCGCACACAACGAGCGCCTGTATTCGTATCAGACCCGCAATGACATTCCCGACACTGCGATTCATCAGAAGCTTGGTATTCCGAAAAACGGAACACAGTACCGATGTGGAAAACGGGATCTGTTTGCCGTAGTCATCGCATTTCGGTATTTATTGCCGAATGACAGTTTTCGAAAATTCAAAGCGAGTCTATCCCGCATTCTGAAACATTACCTCAAATCCGGTGCGATGTCCGAAGCCGATCTATATCGCTACATGGGCTTTCCGGATAATTGGAAAACAATTTCAAGCTGTCCCAAATAACGTTTGCCTGCGGATTCACATACCGCAGGCATTTCTATTCTAATTTCATCCCCTGCGCCTGCTTCTTTTCGTCTATCTGCCGCTGCTGTTTGCGGTCGATTCGGGTAATTGGGTGGCGGTCGGGATCTTCGTAAAAAAGTTGGGCAAGGGATGCGAACAGGCTGGCAACGGCGGTTGCGACTTGGGAATAACTATGGTTCGTATTATAATTCGCTTCATGTTTCCCCGGATTGTAATTTCCCGTTCCTACCTGCTTTGCTTCTTCCCCGCCGTGCTTTTCCTGCACGACCCTATCCGGCAGGTCGGCAAAGGCAAGTCTTTCGGCTTCCTGCAAAATCATATTTTTGATTGTCCGAAACTCCGGATTGTCTGTCAGCGGAACGCGTTCCGGCATCTCGTCCTGATAAAAACGAATGCCGGATTCTTTTTGTTCGTACCAGAGATCATACAGTTCCGCAATGCGCGGGTCTTTGGCAAATTCCGTCACGATTGCGTCCACAAGGCGTTTGAGTTCCGGTTTCAGGTAGCCGTATTGCTTTTTCCCTGTTGTTGTGGAGATCTGCCGCGACAGTTGCAGCAGCAGATTTTCGATCGTTTTGTTTTCGTAAGAACCGGCATTGATTGCCCTTATAATCTCCCGCATCCATTCTCGACTTTCCTGCCGCAGGGTGTTTCTTGCATTTGTATAGTTGTCAT
>CAVGEJ010000021.1:0-12021 GCA_963628215.1 Eubacterium sp. CAG:180 | reverse complement strand
GTCATAAACATTGCACCAATCCTGCGCGAAGATACTTTTGGCAAAGGACGAACGCAGTTTTTCTATCCCCTTTTCGGAAAGATACCCCTCCTTCTCGTCCTCACTCCAGACCATCAGATGCACATGGGGATGGTGTTTCTCATTATGGAATGCCGCATACCACCGGAGATCCCCCTGCGGGATGTGAAATTGCTCCGCGATCTCCGAGCGTTCCGAACGGAGAAAGTCCCGCCAACGGGCGGCGGTGTCGAAGCCTAACCGTTCCGCATCCTCCCGTGATAGGGAGATGATGACCGTCCAAAGATTGCCTTGATATTGATTCAATTCTTTGGACAATTGCCGCAAATTGATTTCCCTCTCCTCGTCCGTAAACAGCCCCTGACTGCGCGGGCGGGTGGCGATATAATCCGCGTAGGTCTTTTGCTCCGACGGCAGTTTTTCCACACCCTCCCGTGTGGCGATATATGTTGCATACCCGCCCGCTTTCCGTTTTTTGGTCGGCTTCAGATACCGGAATTTTGTTATGAGCTTTGCCAATTCACCGCATCCTCCATTGAGAATGTCCCGTTCAGACGCTTGACCTCCTTGACACACTCCCCGCGCAGACGCTCCAAGGTCAGCTTGTCAATCTCCTGCGTTGCCGCAACGATGTTCATCAGCATCGCCATTTCCACCGACAGTTTGAACAGCATGGACGCGTGACGGTGGTCGCTTTCCGAAAGAATTCCTCTGATTTCCGAAAGAAACACGCTTGGCAGAAAGGAATCCTTTTGTTCTGTGGTCTTATAGGCAAGATAAAACTTGATTGCTTTTTCGATGTACTCCGATTGACTTCTGCAATCGTCCTCCTCATATGCCGCTCTGACCTGCTCCATAATGTCCGGACGAATCCATAACGGGAACTTGACCTTCTCCTTAACGCCCCTCACGCCGGCATTCCTCCCCTCTTTTTCCGCGACCCCGATGTGCGCACCGCAAAGTCTCTTTTTCGGGCAATGCAACCCCATCGAAAAAACTGCGACCCCATTTTGCGTTTTCTCTCGAAACCTCGCATTTTCGCGTCCGCGCTCGGCTTTGCCGTGCGCTGTGATAAGAGCCGGAAATCTCTTGCGACTCCGGCTCTTTCTCCTGCTTCAGCACACCAAGTTTCCACACCAAGCCACGGATTCGCCGCATCTCTGTTCTTGGGGGTACATACTTTGTGATACAAAACAGGCGGTACTGATTTTCCAGCACCGCCTGCTACTATCCTGATTGTTCCTGTTCTCATTTTCTCCTTTACATGGTCAGATCAAAGCCATGATGCTCTGTCTGCTCCGGTTTCTCATCAAGTATCTCCAATACCCGTTCCTGTCCGTTTAGAACAAACGCCCGAATAAAATCCCGGTTGACTGCAATCGGAATCTCATCCATACACTCGTCAATGATCTCCGCTGTAATCTCCGGCAGCCCCATTTCCAAGTACATCTCCCGCGCCTCCTCACAATCCTGCAAAAATTCCCGCAGGAAACGAATCAGCCCATCTCCCCTGCGACTGCTGTCGCTCGGATACCCCCGCGCAATCAGGGCAATGTTGTTGTCATAGTTCGGTGCCATGGAGAGAATCTTTCCTGTTTTGACATCGCGCAGAAATCCGAAATTTTCGGTATGCCGATCCATATTGAAACAGACCGAATCCATCCAGATCAATTCCAGGTACTGCCGTGCCAACTCCGGGGACATCGCATTCAGAAGTCGGAAGCAGGTTTCGTAGTCCTCATCGTCATCCACCAATGACCGGATCGGCTCAAAATTCACGCGTGCACCGTCCGTAAAATCCCGTGACCGGATATAGGAGCCGTCCAGTTCATAGTGCGCCATATCCAACCCCAGCTTCTCCCCCAGGCGGCAGATAAACAACTCAGAGAAGTATTCCGCCTCGGTTCCGCTTTTGTACATCCACCATTTTCCGTCAATCAGCCGCCAGCATTTCTCGAAGCTCCCGATATTGGTCAGCTCCGGAGTTCGGGACGGTTTTCTCGAAAAGCTGTCCGGATCCCCGCGCAGCGCAAGCGTGTCAAAATAGTTTTCCTTGAATCGAATGTCATCGTAGGTCACGGTCGCCCCCTCCGGCTTGAACCAGTACCGATCTGTCACCGTTGCCGCGTTTACGGCAAGTGCCGTTTGCACATCGTCCGTTTCCCGCAATCGGAGCGCCTTCTTGAGAAGCCTTGAGTTGGTTCGGTGCTCGTCGATTGCACGGGATGCGATCCATCCCTCTATGTTTTTCGTCCGCTTCAGGTACAGCGGCAGAAGATCTTCCCGGCAGTCCGACAGGACGCCGTTTTTGACTGTCGCAATGGGACGGTCCTCCAACATCAAAGTTCCGGTTATATGTTCCATATTTCTCACCACCCGTCTTTTCAAATGATTCGCCTGTACCCCCTCCGGCGTTGCACGAAGCCGTTTCAGCTGTTCCTGCAGTTGCCGCCGACGTTCGACCGATGCGCAGACGGCATCCGACTCTCCCGCCTTGAGGTACCGGCTTTTCAGTTTGCCGTTTTCCGTCCATTGAAGATAGAGGCGTTCCTTCCCGCCAATCATTTTGTGGGAGATATACCCGGATACGCATTCCGACAGCTCCTGTTCCAGTCGCCTGATTTGTTCCTGTATGCTTTCCATGGTGCTCCCCCATATAATCTTCATCTGTCTTTATTATAACCTATTTTCTTGCAAAATGCAATAGGTTAAATGAAATTTTATCAGGAATCGAATGAAATCCCTGCGTTTGTAGTTCCGGTTCTGTGACTGCTTCCGTGTAAGCACTTTCCACCTCACGCCTAACCTGTTCCCGTATCTCCGCACCGCCGTCACCAAGCAGCCAATGAAACAGCCCCATGACAACGATAAGCGGGAGCAGGGCGAGGAATACGGCGATCCCGACGGTGTAACCCACTGCTTTTCTGCCTTTCTTATCACCCAGCAGAAACAGCAGGGCTTTCTTCCCGATTGCCGCAAGGGTTGTCATAAGAATCCACTTCCTTTCCGCACAGATAACCTATTTTTGACCTTCTTCATAGGTTATCCGTTTACCTCCCTCCCGCATCGCCGAACAGCTTTGCCTGAAAGTCCGGGGCTTGCACTTGAAGAAGGTATCTTGCATTGCCGCAATGGTAGAGGCAAACGCCGCGCTCAGGATGGTCGATCAGGGCATACTCTGCCGATGAGATGGACAGTGCATCGCAGAAGTCCCGTTGCTCCACATGACCGGGATAGAACAGAAACCGGTTTGCGGGAATGGCAAAGAGCGGTTTGGTATATTCCCGCACATCCGGGGCAAGGAAATCGTCAATATTCTGCGATGCAAGCAGGACAGCCGAGTTTTTCTTTCGCACCCGCTTCATGGCGTTTCGGATATATTCGATGGTGGTCAGGTTGGAAAGAAATAAATATGCCTCGTCAATGGACGCGACCGTGTTGCCATCCGTCAACAAACGGTGGTTCATGTAGCTCAGAATATTAAACAGCATTGCATCCCGCAGTTTACGGTTGGTGTCCATTAAGCCTTTCACGCCGAAGGTCAGGAAACGGGAATCGGTCAGGTTGGTGTGCCCGTTGAAGAATCGGCTCTCATTGCCAACGCACATGGAATGCAGCCCCAGGCAAATTTCGCGCAGCAGTTCCCGTGTGAACAGCGGTGCTTCCCCGTCCTCCGCTTGCCGGTATTCCTTCTCGGCGAGGCTGTAGAGGTCGGAGAGGATTGGGTAATCGGTCGGGCGAAGGTCGGAGAGATCTGCCGTGCGACCGATACCGAAGTTCTCATACAGCTTTGTCAGCAGGATGCCGATTGCATCCAACTGCGGGTCAGTGAAGTCTTTGTATGCCCGAAAGAAGTCCCGCAAAAAGCTGATATGTTGGTCTAACACCGCACGTTCGCGGAAGGCGTCGGGGCAGTCGGTATCATCCCTACTTACCGCATCCGCCCACTGCTTTGGCTCTAACGGATTGATGCGGTAAGTATCTTCCATGAGGTCAAGGTAACACCCACCGAGGGATTCGGTCAGATCGGCATATTCGGATTCTGCATCCAAGCAGATGACCGACTTTCCTTGCATCCGGAGGTTGGTCAGGAGCAGTTTCAAGAGATAAGACTTCCCCTGACCGGAGTTGCCGAGGATCAGGACATTTCCGTTGCTCCGCTCTCCGGTGCGGCTGTCGGTGTCGGCGAGGATGTTCGTGCCGAAGCGGTCGCGCCCGATGTAAAAGCCGTGCGGGTCGGTTCGCCCACTGTAGGAGAACGGGTACAGATTCGCCACGGCGCTTGCGGGGAGGACGCGCTCATATTCGCTCCCGAAGTGATTTCTACCACCCGGCAGGCAGGATTGAAATCCCTCCTTTTGACGGAGGAACAGCCGGTCTGCCGTGATACGGTTGCGGGTCAACTCGGTCTGCACTTCGGTTTGCAACAGTTTCAGGGATTCCTGCGTATCGGCTGAGAGTTCCAGAAAGACCGCGCAATGTAACAGCGGTTCGCGCTCGCGGCGTAAGTCCTCCAACAGGCGTTCGATGTCCGTGAGGTTGCCGACCCCCGTTGCCGCCTCCTGCAAATTCTCCGAGCTTGACAGCATCCGATTCTTGCGGGTGGCATTGAGCAGAATCTGCCGCTGTTCGGCTCCGTCCACGATTCGGGTATACACATGGAGCGTTACCCCTGCCCGATCTCCGATGTGCGACAGGAGTGCCTGTTCCTCGGTTACGGGTGGGTACTCGCGGATTGCCCAAACGCACCGCCAACTGTTGCCGCAGACGAAGCTGTCCGGATAGAACCGGATGACGGACGGGGCGATGCGGTCGAAAAAGGATTTGAGGTAGCCGGCGGTCAATCTCTCGCGCTCCGGCAGTTCTTTCCGCTTCATCCAACCACCTCCCCGTCCGGCAGAAACCACTTGCGGGCGGCAGTCTCGCCCTCGGTCGTTTCAATCTCCCCTTCCGGCAGATTCCAGCCGAAATAGCGCGTGAGGATATGTTTGTAATCCGCGATCTCCACCCGCTTGCACCGGAAGCCCTGCTCGGTAATCTGCTTTTCAATACGCCGCAACATCGCGGCGCTGTCATGCTCCCGCCCGGTCAGGTGGAACGCAAACAGGAACTCCCGCGATGAGGACAGCCCAC
Source organism: Eubacterium sp. CAG:180 (assembly GCA_963628215.1). Taxonomy (GTDB): domain Bacteria; phylum Bacillota; class Clostridia; order Oscillospirales; family CAG-272; genus UMGS1865. The sequence goes on along the minus strand of CAVGEJ010000021.1, from coordinate 6,870 downwards.
TTCGGATACCGTCAAGGTGTATTTTTTCTTCTTTCAGCAATGCTTTGACGCGCGGGTTATCTTCCTCCGTAATTCGTTTTTCAAGAAATCGCAGATTCGCGTCAAAACTCTCCTGTGCGTCCACACAGAGAATTTCGCACTCCGGCAGGACGGACAACAGTCCGGTCAGATTTGCAATCTTCTCCCCAATGTGTTCCGGTGACAGGACGGACAGATTGCTTGCCTGTACGAGAAACCACACAGTTTCATCTCCTGCGTCTGTTATGACTCCGTTCTCCCCGAACCGATTCAGTCCGATGAGATCTTGTGTGCGACATTGTTTTTTCGCCATTTATTTTTTCTCCCTCCATTCGTAATGTTGTTGTCCCGACCAGAAGTAGCGGACAGCACAGGACAGGAAGTCCAACACCGACTGTTCCTCCGGTCGGACGGACAGGAACGCTCCCAGAGCGACCATCGCCGCAGGAAAGTACCACCTGAACTTCACTGCAAACAGCACCGCGCCCGGTGCGCACAGTCCGAGGATGATCAGATCCCGCACCGACCACAGCCACAGCTTCGGTTTCAGTCGCATATTCTGCGGGTACAGATATTGTTTCTTCATGTCATTCCACCCATTGCAAAGCCGTGTCCGTATTCTTCCAAGCGTTCGGAAAATTCCGCTTCGTTGTCGATGAAATAATCCTCGTCCGAGTTCCAAAAGCTGACATACATTCTGCCGCCTCTCCATTCGCGGTCGATTTCAATCTCCTGTTGCTCAAAACCCTCGCCGAGCCCGTCCGCGTTCTGTCCTTCAATCCACCGCTTCAGGTCTGCTTCCTGCTCCGTCGTCAGCTCTCCCGCCGTTTCTACGGTAATGCAACCGTACAGTTCGTTTCCCCGCCGTTCAAAGTCCCAAACAACGGAACGAAGCTTCCGCACAAGGGCATTGCTCCCACTGTAGTACTCTGCCATGTTGTCGCAATCCGCGTTATACGCAAGCAACCGTTGGCGGATGCGGGTTTCATAGCGGGCGGCAAATTCTCCGTCATACTCATATCCCTTGTCATCATAGTCTCCCCATCGGTTCGGCACATACACGACCACCCGAAGCGGGCAGTAGAATTTTTGCGTGACCGTTGGGACATTCGCCGCATCAATGGCATTTCGGACATCCGCAAAGCACGCCGGAGGCTGAGCCGCTATCCGGTCAAGGAGCTCCGTTTGCCGCTCATACGGCAATGCGAAAAGACTTTGATAGGCGGCATTGAGCCGTCCGAGAGAGATGTCCCCACCCCGACAAAGAGCAACAATATTGTGCTCCGCAATTCCGACCGGTTCAAGGGAAACCTGAACATCTCCCCGCTGACCGCAACAGGGCAGGTCATACTCGGTCAGGCTGTCCTCGCCCAAGTAGGAGAGGACACCGGCAAACCGATACCTGTCTGCCGGTAAATAGACAGAGGCAGTTCTCCCGCCTCTTGTAAGATTGACGATCATATGTTTCCTCATTTCTTAGATAAAGTTTTCGTCAGGTTCACCGCCGTTGTGGTCGTATGCATGACCGAGGTCATATTGACCTTAACTCCCGTATCCAATCCGAACACCTGCGCGATGCGGGGGACTTCGTTTGCGGCGAGCATGACACCGAAACCGAGCAGGACATTGTTTTTCCATGTCATAAGACCGAGGAATAACAAGGTGGTTTGCATGAAGGTGGTCAGACAGAGCGCGACCACCTGTTTGCACCATTGTGTGAAGCCGTCCGCATAGCCGCGCGGCAGGGAGAACAGGTAGAGACTCCCGACCGCAATCTGCGTCAGCAGGATTCCGCCGCGCTTGATGTTGGAGAAGAACACCTTGATAACACAGTAACCGAGGGCAATCAAAAACAGCAGTTCCAACAGCCCGAAGCCGTTCAAAGCGTTTACACCGTTTGGCGAGTACCGATACAGCACCTCCCGCGCGAGTTCCAGCACATTTCCGCTTGCCGTACCGATGAGGTCACGGGTAAACGTATTTTGCAGGGTGACAGTGAAGCGGTAAAGCTCGACCGGAAGTCTTGTGAACATGGATGCGGCAAAAAAGCCTTTCAGGATGTTCAAAAGCGTTGTTTTAATGTTCGCCCGCCCACAGCATTGGTACTCAATGGCAAAGTCAAAGACCGCAACCGCGATGCCGACCGTGTACAGTCCCCATCCGAACAGGCGGAAGAACTCCAACGCCGCCTTGACCCATGACAGGTCGAACAGTTCCGTCCCCATGCCGGACATTTCCGTGAAAAATTCTGCGATAGCACCGAAAACGGTTCGGTACAGCCATGCGAGGTATTCGCCGTAGATGACCTCCCCAGCACTTCGAAGCGCCGAAGTCAGTCCACTGATCCAATCCAACATCATCCCCTCACATTCCGAGTATCTTCCAGAGATACAGCGGGCAGGTCAGGCTGAAAACCAGGCAGGCGAAGAGGATGGCGGGCGGGACATAGTCGAACTGCCCATGCTTGCGGTAGTCCAGATAGGCGGTTGCAATTTTGACGAAGAACAGGATTGCTAAAATTACATCGATAACAGGGAAAATCACCTTGTCCGTCACCGACCGGATCTGATCTCTCGCGACAATCCATGTTTCCTCGACCGCCCCTGCGACATCGCCGTCTGCAAAAGCAGGAACGGCAAGACAAGCAGACAAAAGCAATACCATAATAACGAGAAGCACAATTTTTCGTTTCATGTTTCGCTCCTTTCATCGGATATAAAAGCCGTCATAGACCGTTCCCGCAATCGGTATGTTGACCGTGACCGTTGCGCTGACCTGTCCCGCAGGCGTCCACAGCCCCGACAACCCCAGAAGAACGGTATAGCTTCCGTCTGCAATACCGAGCGGCAGGAAGTGGACGCGAGCGGAGGCTGACGGATGAACGGGGAAACAAAACCTTCCGTCCGGCATCTGCTCCAAACTGCGGCACTCCCCCATTCCAGTGCGATAGGAAAATTCGGGGAATGCCGCAAGAATGGATTGTGCGTCCGTTGCATTCGCGGTATCACCGGAAATTGTCGGAGTCACGGTCAGGGAGAACCCGCCACCGCCACGCAGGGTGTCACCGCCCGTGTTTGGGGTAATGATTGCCATGCCGGATAGGGTCAGGGAATATTCTTTCAGGACAAAACCGTCCTCGGTATACACCCACTCGTTCCAACGGACGCGACCGACAGAACCGCTCGGCGCGATTGGCAACTCCGCGGGCTTTGCATCATCAAAAGACGGATCGAGTGTTGCGGAGGTAAAGCGCTCTTTAATATCCACCCATACGGTCGCGGTGTTGTTGCTCCTGTCGTTCTCTGGCAGGATACCGTCCGCATTGACGGTGCATTCCAGTCGGAGTGTCTGTCTCGCGCAGGCATCCGGAACCGTCCAACGAAACCAGATCAGGTTGCATTTTCCTGCGGGGACGGCAACATTCTCAACCGTTTTGGTCAGAAGAACCGTTCCGTCCGGCGCGTATACGGTCAGGGTCGCGCGATTGCCCATACTCAGCAAAATGTCGTTCGTCCCGTCGTGATAAACGAGAAATGCGGTAATGACTTCATCCCCGGCGATATAATCCCCATTCGGGTTGACCGCCTCCACAGACTGCGCATAATCTTCCGTTTGCACCGTCAGTGTTGCGGATTGCTCGTTGTCGTTTGGCTGTTTTTCTGCCGCGCGGTCAGCCCAGTTCACGCGCGCCGTGACGGTATGTTCCCCCTCTGCCTGTCCGACCGATACGGTGAAGGTCAGCGTTTGCACGCCACCCGCCGCAAAGTCGACGGTGCGGGTGGTCAGCACATTTCCGTCATACAGGAGCGTTACCGGAATGCCGCGATAGGAAAGCGTCGTGTCCCGATTCGCGAGTTTAACGGTTACAGTCACCACACCATACGGGGACAGCTTTGTTGCCGACAGCGACAGTTCGGTAATCGCGAAATCGTAGTTTTCCCGACTCCACACGGCGGTCAGGGTGCGGTTGCCGTTCAGGACATAACGCTCACCCGGCAGGTAAAGTTTGCCGTCCCCGCTATCCCGCCAGCCGAGAAAGACATAGCCGGCTTTGGTCGGGCTTTCGCTTGGTATAGTGAGCGTATACCCATAGCAATGCGTCATTGGGGAAAAGCTGCCTGTCCCGCCGTTCAGGTTAAAAGATACCGTGTTTTGGTCGAGCACATAGCGGTACTCAATCGTAATGACGCGATTGGTAATGCGCCGCAGTCTGCCGTCCTTCGCTTCATCGTAGGTTGAAAAGCTCGGCAAATCATCCTCAATGGTCGGTTCAAGGACATCGTATTGCATATAATCCTGCAAGCGCAGACAATTTTTGTATTTACCAAGCCACGCATAGGTGAAATTCCCGCTGATTTCGCTTTCCCAACCGCTTGCCAAGTGGTGTCCCGGCACGGTCATTGCGCGCGACCGGAACGGCGTGCCGCTGTTGAGGGTATATTCGTAGCTTGCGACCGTCTCATAGTAGCAAGCCGACCAGTTATAGCCGTACCGCACCTCCTTTGTGTGGCGCACGATCACTTTTGCATCCTCGAATCTGCGCATGGTAACGGTTGCATTCACCTGATTCTGGCTCATCGCGGTGCGGAAATGGTAGGTCACATCCACCGCGCCGTAGCAGTGCTGTCCCTGACTGATTTTTCCCAACTTGCAGGTGGTCCAAACGCCCGCGTCACTCTGAAAGCCCACGGTGTCGTAGCCGTAGATGCCGAAATACAGGAGCGTACTTTCCCCGCGTTTGGTGTAGCAGGTGACGGTCTTGAGCAAAGTTCCGCTTTCGTCCACGCACCGCACGACGATCGTCCGGTTGCAGTCCTCAGACGGGAACGCATACACAGTGGCGCTCCCGCCGTCCGCCTCGTAGGTTTCCGCACCGATAGCGACGGTCAGGAACGCCGCCAATGTCACAAAGAACAGCAAAAAGAGAACCCGCTTCATCTGCTCCCCCTCCCCTCGTCCGGCAGAACCTTTGCGCCGCTCTCCCGCGTCTGCTGTTCAATGTCGAAGGTCAGACTCAAACTGTCATCGTCCGCATCAAGCGGCGGCAGATCAATCGGTTCAATCTTTGGAATGTTGGGAGCCGTGATGTCAGACGGCTCTCCCATCCGGCTCGGACGGTTGGATGTGGGCTTAGGCAAGCTAACCGCAATGCCGATTCCCAAAGCCGCAACCGTTACAACACATAGCACCACAGCGGCGATTTTTTGTTTTCGTTTCATGTTCAAACCTCCTTCTTTTCATAAAAAGACGATACCCGCATCGGGACGGACAGCGTGCCGAAGGTTCGTCCGTTCCATGTCACAGGTATCGCCAATGTATAGCGCACGGTCAACCCAAAGCCGTTTCCGCACTCCAATATGACTTCTGTATCGTCGGGCAAACCAAGTGCCGATTGACAGTTATCGGTCAATTTGTCGTAGTCGATGGCATCGGCGTACCCGTCCCCCAGCCGGATGGCATCGTAAGACGCTTTCGCAAACTCCGCGAGGTAGGAATCCAATGCCTGTTTTCTCTCCCGCCGTTCATTCAGCACCTGCCCGCACAGCCCCAAATACAGGAGCAGCACCGAGGTCAGAAGCGACAGAAACAGGACGAGGACGGCAAGCCAGATATACCCCTCCCCACGGCGATTTTTTATTCCGTTTTTCATGCGTCCTCACTTTCGGTACACCCGTGACCTTGCACGGGATTCGGCTTGAAGCGTCACAGGGAAAAGGAAATCCCCAAAGCCGCGTAACCGTGCGGGGCAGGTCAGCTTGCATTGGATCATGTCACCAAGCTGCACAAAACCGTCCGCGTCGGCATTCGTTCCGTCAAAGGTGCAGGTGAAGTCGATGCCGGTCTGCTTGCGTAGGCTGGCGATGTAGTCCTCCAGCGCGATGCTCCCCTCTGCCGCCGCGTAGTCCGTGATGCCGTCCGCAAGCGTTTTCAGGTTCTGATTCAGCGCCACAAAGGACGCGAGGCTGACGGCGAAGACCAGCACGAACGCAATCAGCAGAACGCTGATAGCGACCTCGACATATCCTTCGCCGCGATTGTTCAAGCGCTTCATAAGAACAGCCCTCCGAGCGAGTTCAGCAGAACTTCGCCAATGACCACGATGTAAATCAGGAAAAAGCAACCGAGCAAAACGAGCGACAGCCGCCGCACACGCTTCGGCACTTTCCCCGCCTGCTCGCGCAAATTTTGCCGTCCTGCCTCCGAGAATTTCAGCGAGAGGTTCGCCCAATATACGCTGTTGTCCTCACCGTGCAGGATGCCAATCAAGCCGCGCACGACGTCCGACAGCGCCGACGAACCGACCCGCGCCTCCAATCTCGTGAGTGCTGCTTCATCGTTGCCGCTTCGCATATCCGCGACCGTAATATCCAACTCCCGCCCGAATTCTTCCCCTGCACCGGTTCGGTAACTTTCAAGCATGGCGAGGACATTCCGACTATGCGGCAAGGTCTTTTCAATGTTCGCCACGAATCGCGGCAGTTCCAGTTCGATTCGCGCCCGCCTTGCCCCGATTTTCTTTCGCAGAGTCATGCTGCCGAGGCGGTAGAGCAACACGGCGGCAACCAGTAACAGCACCGCCAAAAACTGGGATACGAACGCGACCGGAACCGCAAGCACCGCAACCATCCCCGCGCGGACGATGTTCTCCGCGTCGAACTGTTCCGGTGTTTGCGTCATGTCCCCTGTCCGTAGGTCTGCCTCCAGTTGCGCGCGGCGGTAGTCGTTCAAGCGGAGTTTTCCCGCAAGCCGTCCGGTCAGCTCCCGCATGAGAAGCGTCAAAGGATTCGGCTTGTCCCTCCGGTTTCGCCCCATGCTGTGCATGGCGCGGGAGGCGGCACGGCTTGGGAGTTT
>CAVGEJ010000020.1:0-23828 GCA_963628215.1 Eubacterium sp. CAG:180 | reverse complement strand
TGTACTTTATCGCTTGTTGCTTCCGCTCCACAAGCTTCCGGCTTTCTGCAATCACCTGTCGGCAGCGGTATTCTCCGAGGAAGCCGATGTGTGCCTGTGAGCGTGGGGCAGAGATCAGCTCCGATAACCATTCGTAAGCATCGTCCTTTGTCATAATCCCCTCCCGATAGAGCCTGTCGAACCATTGGTGTGTCTCCCGCCTCAGGGCACGCAATTCTCCGTTGGCAAGACTGCCGACCGGAATTGTCGTCCCATCATGCACCCGCACATAAGCGTCACAGGACGGGTATCGGGAGCAGACATACAGCATCACCCCGCGCGGGTTCTCCCGATAGATTCCGTCCGCCGACCGATAAGTAACGCTCCCGCCGCAATAAGGGCATTTCATCGCGGTATAATTGATTCCCTTTCTTTTCTTTCGTTTCAATTCCATCCCCTCTTTCAGACAAAAAACAGATCGGTCGCAAAACGCAAAAAGCAGAGCAATCCAACCGGACAGATCCGAATGGATTTACTCTGCAATCTACTGTCTTGCGACCGATGCACTTGAACATGAGGTTGCGCTACTTGAGAAACTGCAATACGCGTTTCCGTAACAGTTCCCGACCTCTTCCGATCGGTCTGACTCCGTGAATTCCCGAAGTACTGAGAGCCTGAGCGCAAGCCCCTGTTACGGTTATAGTATAGCATATTTTCCGCGTTTTGTCAACCACTTTCGGAAAAATTTTCTGGATAATCCGGTGCTTTTTCGCAAAAAATCTCCCGTTTTCATTCCAAAATGAGTCTGGGAGATTTTTCGCTTTTTTCAGATGCCGATCAGCGGAGCTTTCGCCTGCGGAACAGGGCCAAGGCAATGCCGCCAAGCGCCAAGATTCCGGCAATGACGGCAAATGCAACCCATGAAGTATCCGCGGTCTCAATGATAACAAACCGGTATTCCGTCTGATTCCCACAGGCATCCGTCAGGATTGCATGATACACACCGGCAGCTGTCAGGGGCTCTCCGTATCGGTAAGCGATTGCTTCCCCATCCTTGGTGACAACCAACTCCGCATCCTCGGACGGGTCGGACAAAAGAACCGTCCCACTTGTCTCTCCCCCGTTTTCCACGCCGGAAAGCGTCAGGGTCGGCGGCGTTGCGTCAACAGTTACCTGAAAGGAATCCGTTCTTTCCACAGTTTGAACCGTTACGGTGTAGCTACCGTCCGCATCCAATACCAGCATCCCGTCATGCAGTTCCCGACCTTCCCCATTGACCGTAACAGTCTGCAATCCCGCGATGGCGGAAAAGTCCCCGCGAAAAGCACTGCACAGTCTCGAAACAACCGTAAAGCGACGGTGCAGTTGATTCCCGATTGCATCGGTCACCGTCAGCTCATATTCCCCCGGAAGGGATAGCACGTCTCCCACCTGATATGCAACCGTCTGCCCATCGCGCAGAAGCAGAACCGTAACCGGTTCTTCAGCCGTAACAGTCAGCGCATTGACAAAGCCTCCGTCACAAACCGGAACATCACAGCGAACGACCTTCCGATAGAAAAACAGACCTTCCACTGCATCGGTTCCGGTGCGGTATTTGTCCCAAACGCGCACGCGGTAAAGCCCGTTTTGCAGAAACCGATAAACGCCCGCCGATGCGGAAACCGCTTTTCCGTCCGCATCCCGCCCCAGCACCGTCCAATGTTCTCCTGCATCCTGTGAGATTGCAATCTCCACCCGATCCGGCGATGCATCCGGGCTTTCCGTTATCCGGATTTTCAGAGCATCGACGCTATCAAAGTAAATCTCCGGCGGTTGAACAGATATCTCGATTGCAATCGGCTCGGACCGTCCGGAATGGTTGACGGTGTATACGGTATAGAAACCGCTTTCCGACAGTTCGCAGGTCTCGTCCACGCCATAAACACCGACCCGTTTTCCGGACGCGTCGAACACCTCAAGTGCGGCAAATGCGTCAACGGCATCGGAGACGGATAGAAAGACGGCTCCGGCAAACCGATATACCGGACGGTCGGTCGCCGGATGGCGTTCCCCTCCCGCCAACCGATATTGCAGGGTCGGCACCTGCCGGACAAGATAGACCGTCACATCCCTGCTGTTTCCCCATGCATCCAAAACCGTTATCAGGTGCGTGCCCTCCTTTGTAATCGGGCGTTCGGTGGTCTGCCGTCCGTCTATCCGAAGCCCGTAATCTGCTGTCATATCAAACGACGTACAGATCAACTCCTGCCCGTTTGGAAACGCAGACATCCCTTCTCCCGATACCGGTGGTGCAGGTGTCTTTTCGAAATACCAAAAGGATTGCACCGTTGACTGCGCATATTCCAGAATCACCGTCTCCAATCGTGCCTCGGTAAAATACGCCGCCCATTCTTCCGGTTCATCGCTTTTCCGATAGACCCAATACTGCCCCGGCGTTGCGTTCTCTGCGTCCGTTGCATCCATCGGCAAGCCCGCATCCCAAGCACCGCCGCGCCAAACCGCATCCCGTACCAGCGCCCGTTCTCGCTCCTTTGCAAACGCAAGCGCCGCGTCCCATCCGGAAAAGGAAAGAACGGTTCCGGAGCGGTCAAAGGTTTCATAGAACCGAGCCGGAGCGGTCTTACCAAATTGCCCCGGTCTTCTCGCTTCAAAGCTTGCCGACCACACATTTCCCGCACCGTCCATGCAGGAGACTGCATAGCTTCCGCCGTCCAAGGTTCGGAGAACCGTTCCGTTTCCGCACAGTTTTCCGTTCACCGTAACCGATTTGATCGGGGCGCACCGTTCCGTATCTCCGTTCGTCCATCGAACCGTAACATCCCCTTCGGCAACGCCGTCTGTAACACCGAGAAGATCAACCTGCTTCGGCGTTCGGTCGATCACAACCGCATATACACCGGTTTTGGCACCGCTTTCGCTGACCCCGTAGAATTCATACCGCCCGACACGGAACAGCTCGGTTCCGGAGAGATACGGGACAAACACCTCGGATTCCGGCATTCGGACAAAGCAGGTTCCGTCGCTGATAAAGCTGATACAGGCTGCGTTGGTGTAGCTGTCCCGCCCGATCGGTTCTCCATCGGCAAGCAGACCCGCAGTCGGGAATGCACGGTCTGCCGAAATCGGCAAAACCGTCAGACAGAGCAGAATCAGGATGGTCGGAATACCGAGCCGCTTCAAGCCTTCCACATCTTCCTCCTTCATCGCGGGAGCGCCGCGTGCGTGATTGCGCCCCAAATCCGATTGGTCTCCCGATCAATGCCGAGAATCCGGACCGTGACCCGTGCGCCTCTCGGCGGTCTGCCGCGCTTCGGGTAGGCGCAAAGACAGTCAATCCCGCCGTCCAGCGCCACAAAAACGCCATGCGTATCCACCAAGCTGACGCTCCCCACATACCGGTTTCCGACCGTATACCGCGATAACGCCTTTTCATACGGATTGTCCGACGCCTGCTTGACCGATGCCGTGACACGAAGCTGCTCCGGATTGGTTCGGTCCACCTCCAGCAGCCGAACCAAAATCCGCTGTCCCGGCTGAAAGCGCCCTGCGGCATCCATCAGGCGCTGGTAGCTGAGCTCCCGTAGCGGGATGTAGACCTCCAAGCCGAACAGATCGACAAAGATGCCTGCACGGATTACCGAGACCACACGCGCTTCCGCGCAGATGCCCGCATCCAGCAAGGGCTTCCCCTCCCGATCGGCCCCAAAATAATACTGCTTTCGCTTTGCCCGCATTGCCTCCAACCGACTGCCCACCGCAAGTCCCGCTTCTGCGTCAATCCCCTTGACGATATAATCCACCTCCGCGCCAAGCCGTTTGGTCAGAAGATAGCGAAAGACCTCCTCGTGCGAGCGGTCCCGAAAATCCTCCGGCGGGTTCACGGTCTCCTCTGCGGGCAACAGCACCTTAAAGGCTCCGTGATAGAGGACTGCAAGCGCATTCCCGTCACCGCGCTCCTCAACGCCCTGAACCGTTCCCGACAGGATGCGCCCTGTTTTCTGTGATTCCAACAGATCCAGCAAATCGTTCCTGGCACGGTCCGCATCGGTCTCCACCGTGCGCTCCCGATCAATGGAAACGACCGAAGCCATGCGACTGTCCGCGCGCGTCTTCCGCACGGATACCGTCTGCGCGTCTTCCATGGGAGATGGATTCTCCCCAGACTGATCTGCATCCGCTGCTTTCTTTTTCCGTGTTCCCCTTCTCTTCGGCGCGGCGGCGTCCTGCGGCATCGGATCCCTCGCAGAATCCTGCAATTCCGTTTCGGTCTGACAGATTTGCGTGCCGTCCTCCGGCATTTGCGTCGGTGTCTCCGATTCCGTTCCGGTCTGGGACAATTCTTCCAAAGTTCTTTCTTCCTGTTCCATCATTTTTTCCTCCAAATCAATTTCAGAATGACTCCGGCGGCTTCGCCGAAGCATAGAGTGTTCCGTTTTTCGTCTTTTCCGAAGTCGTTTTTTCGGTCTCCGCCTCCGCTTGCTCCGTCTCCGGATGCGGGGCATAGTCATGCACCGATACCCGCCGCAGGCGGGCGGCGAGCGGATGCTTGGTATAGTCCAGCTTCTCCAACAGCAACAGATTCTGCCCGCGGATGACGCACAGCAGCTTTCGGGGCGGCAGGCATAGCACCTCATCCGGTGTCAGCAGTCTGCGCTTTCCCTCCCCTTCACTTTTTCGGTATTGCGGGATCATCTGAATCGGCGCAAGGGTTCGGCGGACCGTCATCGTGCTGTCCACACGGACCGACATTTCCCCGCTCCGTTCCGAAAAATACTGCGCACTGACAGCATCCGTGCATCCAAGCATCAGCTGAATGTCGCAGTTGCCGAGAATCTCCGCCCACAGGTTGTCGGGATAGCGGTTCTGAAGCTGACCGAGGCTCTGAACCGCCAGCATCACGCGGATATCCCGCGAGCGGACCACGCTGAGGGACCGTGCAAAATCCGAGCCGTCCGACGCGCCGCCCAGTCTGCCGATGTTATTGAACTCATCCAGAATCAGGTTCACGGGAACCGGGCAGCGCAGTTCCGGACAGCTGTCCGCAAAGCGGGTCAGGCGGATAAACAGGACCGAGAAAAAGAGCGAGGACAGGAACGCCATGGTCGCGTCCTGGTCACTCAGAATGATGAAGTATGCGCATTTCCGTTTTCCCGGTGCGGTCAGGTCCATATCCGACCGCTCGGTAATCCGCCGGACTGCCAGATTCTGCAAAACCTGCAATCGGGTGCCGAGCCCTAAGATAATTCCGGAGCGAACCGTATCTCCCGCCTGCGCAAACAGGCTGTACGGCGCTCTTGCCGGATGCTCCGGCGGAAGCCGCTCAAACAGCAGATGCAGCTGCCGCTCTCCGTTCTGTGTCAGAAGGCGGTACACGGCGGGCAGATTCTTTTCCGCCTGCCTGCGCGCCGGGCCCTGATCGACATAAAGCATCAGCGCCTTGAGGAGATTTCCCTCCCCGTTGTCCCAGAAATGATCACTCTTTGCGGAGCCTGTATTTCCGATGATGATATTGGTCAGCACCTGCGCCATGAGCGTGTCTCCGTGCAGGTCAGACATACAGTTCCAGGAATCGCTGTGCTCCGGATCGATCAGGTTGAATACCCGAACCTCGTACCCGCTCTCCCGATAAACCTCTGCCATGTCCGCGTACAGGTCGGATTTCGGGTCGGTTACCACAACCGATTCTCCGTTTTTCAATGCCTGCAGGAGGGCATTCCGAATCACCGCCCGCGACTTTCCGGTTCCCGATGCACCGAACACCGCAATATGTCGGTTCAGTCCCGTCTGAAACGGGAGGCTGACCGCCTGGTTTCCGTACATTCCAAGCAGCATGCCCTCCGCCGCCCCGATCTCCGAGCATTTCAGCACCGAACGGCATTCCTGCGCGCCCATCCATGCGGCGGTTCCGTAGGTTCCATGCCGGCTGACGGAAAATCCGCGCGGGTCCGCGTCATGCCGTGCAAACCGACCCGACTTCCAGACAAGGAGCGCAAGGACCCCGCCGATCAGTAGAAGCAGGAATGCAATTCCGACTCCGGTCTTCCGAAAGGCGAACGGCAGACAATGCGCAGGGTTGAAATCCGGCGCGCGGATCATGGCTCCGCCGACCAAGCCGTTTCCCGCAAGCCACACACGGTAAGCCGTTACAGCCTGACTCAGCAAGCCGACAAGATAGAGATAGCAAAACAGAAGCAGCGGAATCAGCGCCGCAACTGCGATTCGTTTTTTCCGATTCAGAACACCACCCCCTTTCCGATTCCGATCACCGTTTCCACCGCATCGAGGGGAAGCACCCGCAAGCGCACCCCTTTTCCAAGCCACACCTGCAGGAACGACACCTGATGCGGGTAGCAAACGATCTCATAGATTCCCTCATACCGCTCTATCCCCTGACGGAATCGGTTCAGTGCGCAGATATCCGCATTCAGGAACGATTGCACATATACCTCCCCGATTCGTGCGTCATACGGAAATACGCCGCGGTGATACGATCGGGTCTCCGGAGGAAACAGCAGATCCAACAGGCGTTTCTCAAACCGCGGCTGTACCAGCAACCGGAGCAACCGTTCGCCGGTCCGATTCAGGGGCACTGCATAGATTCTCGTATAAACGGCATCCATCCGAAAGTCCCGCACGCGCAGGTCGGTTGCCGCCTGAAAGGTTTTCAGAATCTGCGCCTCGTCCCGTCCAAACAGAACACAGGAATCCGCCTGCCTGCCCTGTCCCAGTACCGCAAGATCGTCCCGCATTCGGACCTCCCCGCGTCCAAGCCATTTCATAACGGCTCCGCGTGTGTTGTACACGGCATGAATCCGATCCGATGTGAGCAAGACGCCAACTGCACGGGAATATCCCAGCTTGCGAATTTCATTTCCACCTGCGTGTTTCAGCTCCGTGGAGCAGTAGAATGCGGGCTCATCCGATTGTTTCGCTTCCGTGATCTCCGGTAGCCGATACGGTCGGCATTCGATTCCCGCCTCCATACTCATCCCGATTGCTTCTCCGCATCGGAGCCGACGGTCCCGATGTGCGCCACCGGGAAACTTATGCACCCATTGGGTATCCCGATAGAAATCCCATGCACCGAGCCTGGTGAGTATGGGAATTGCACCGGACGACAGCCTGACCGAACGGTCCTGTCCGCGACCGTTCAGCGTCAACAGCTTTCCCCGCAGATTTTCACCGCCTATCCGAACCGTTTCCGCCGTTGTCAGCCGCCGCACCGTTTCGCGGTACCAGCGTGCATCGCCCAACAGGGACAGGGCGCATAGCGGATATTCCCCGCAAACCGACAACAGGGTCATCAGCTTTTGCGCCGGACTGCCTGCCCGAATGTGAATCATGCCTGCCTCCTCTCCCCGCCGATTTTCCGACACGGTGCCTGCACACTTTGTCGGATTTTCGGGTATCCATCAAAAAAACTCTTCTTTATATTCCATCCATTCCACCGTCAAGGAAATCCGTTTTTTTCGCGTCCTTTTGACAGTGCTTTTTCCTGTTCCAACCAAGCCGGAAAAGCGGCGCTCGGAACCAGATATACATCCGTCCGATCGGCGTCTCCCGCCACCGAGCATTCATAGCGGGAACAGACTGCGGGACCGTCGTCCGGCATGGCATACAGCGCCAGCACATCGGTCACGCTTTTGCATTCGATGTTGTCATGATCCCGCATTCGCCGCATCGGGCGCATCCGGTCATAGACATGGCGAAAGACCAAAACGCAATCCGTAAATCGTAGCGGCTTCCGCCCCGAACACCATTTCCGCATTGCCGCCGCGACGCTGGCATAGACGAGATCCCCGCGCCCGCTGTTCTTTTTCGGTAGCAAGGCAGGGAGCGTCAGGTGAAACCAACCCTCTGCGGTCTGTCGGATCAGAACCGGAAACGGAGACAAATCCGGCGGTTGCACGCTGTGTCCTCTGTCAGGGTCGGGAGCCCAAACCGGCAGACTTCGCGCAAGCAAGGTCAGTTCTTCCGCGCGCCGCTCCAACAGCCATGCGGCATCGTTTGCAAGTGCAGAGCTGCCCGCAGATGTCAGCGCTTCAAAGGCGGCGACCGTCCGCTTCAAAGCACGGCGAATGTCCGCTGTCAGTTCTTCAGCGGTGCGTCCCATGCTCTGCCTCCTCGGAATAAAAGGTTACCTCCGGTTCACACCGCCCCGCATAGGAGACCGTTGCAAACAGGTGCGGCGCGGGCGGCGGTCTCAGCTCCGCTATCATGCGGTCATGCGGCAAAACCAGGATGTATTTCAAATCCTCCTCCGGACGCAGAAGCCGAAGCAGATGCCCCTCCCCTTCATACAGCACCGTCACCTCATACCCGATGTTGCCGCGCAGGAAAAAGAGCTGTGACGGATAGGACGCCGGATAATGCGCAACCGATGGGGCGGCTTCCATGAATTTCAGCAGAACCCAAACCGCCTGCACGGTCCTCGCATCCGGAACGGACATGGCATCCGGTCCAAGACAGGAGCCGCCGCAGACCTCTGCCGCAAGCCCCTGCCGCCGCAGATTCCGAAAAATCCGCCGTGCCCGTTCCTCTCCCTTTCCGAGAAGTCGGGCAAGCTGTATTTTCGGCAATGCCCCGTACTGCGACAGCCATCGCACAACCAACGCCTCATCCTCCAACAGCATCGTATCCGTTCCTTTCCGATAATAGGGTTTCTTCGGGCTGTGTCGCGCAGATCCGCACAGTCCCCGTTCCGTCCGGGGCATCGAGTAGTGCCTCCCCTCGGTTAAGGTCAATCACTGCCAGCCGTTCGGCATCCGTCAGCCCCAACGCCTTCTGTGCGTCGGCGGCTTCATTCGGTTCCAGCCGTAACAGCAGCTTGTGGGCGCTGTTGTTCAGAATGACTCTGCCGTACCGTCCGTCCTCCAAACCGAAAAAGTCGGACAATTCCTGCGTAGCGGCAATCGCGGCACCTCCGTACCCGCGAATGGTTTTGAACACCGTCAGACAGAATTCCGCCGCCTCGCGTGTGGAGGACGCGCCGACCAATCTCCAGATCTCATCGATGAACACCGCTTTCTGTGCCCGAATATCGGCTTTGACCCTGCTCCATACAAGGTCCAGTGCAATCATCATTCCGGGCGCCAACAGCTTTCCGTCCAAGCCCGACAGGTCCAGGACAACATAGGAGGAAGACAGGTCCACATTGGTCTGCTGATTGAAAATTCGGGCAGAGCCGCTCACAAAGCGCTCCAAAAGGCGAACGACCCGCGCGGTTCCGGTAAGGGATTGCAGCCGCTCCAACAGATCTGCCAAAATCGGCTGCTTCCCGTCCCCGCACGGCATTCCGAAATCCCGATAGGTTTGCAGGATTGCCGCGTCAAGCAGCTGCTCCTCCTCACCGCTCAGGTCCGGCATCAAAAGGGAGAAAAACCGCATGAGCCATTGCACCTTTCCCGCCAGCGCCATTTGCGGTTGCTCCCCTGTACCGATTCGCAGCTCCATCGGGTTGATTGCATTTACAGAGCCCGGAGCGAGCCAAACAAAGCTGCCGCCGACCCGTTCACAGGCGTATCGGAATTCGTGCCCCTTGATGGGAGCAATCAGAAAGCACGGAATCCCGTGCATCCGCATCCGGAGCGCCAGCAATTGCAGGGTAAAGGTCTTTCCCGCCCCGCTGGTACCGAGCAGACAAAGGTTGGCATTGGGATTTCTCCGTTCGTCAAACAGGTTCAAGGCAAAGAGCGTGTTCGTCTCCCGCCGCAAGCCAAGCGGAATTCCGTCCGTCTCCGACTCCCGAAAGCCGATCAACGGATATGCCGAGGACGCACCGTCGTCAAGCACATTCCGCTCTGCCTTCCGAAGAACCGATGCATCCGGAATTCCCGTTGGCAGAACACAGCTCCATGCCTGCTCCTGACAGAACGGACAGGCGGAAACCGAAAAGTCCATTGCCGTCAGTCGCTCCGTGACCAACCGTATTTTCTTCTGCAGCTCCTCCTTCCGGTCAGCAGACACCGTGATCAGAACCGCCAGCCGAAAGAGTTCATCCCCGCCTGCAAGTCCGGCTTTGAGATAGTATGCCGCATCGATTGCGTTCGTCAGTCCGTCATAGGCACGCGCGCTGTCCTCCATTCCGTTTTGCCAACTGCGCATCAGCCGAAGCCTTCGCGCAATCCGCCCGATGCTCACCGCGCGATTCTCCCGCGTCAGATGCAAATCCACATCAATCCCTTCCTCCAATCCCACCAATGCCGACAGCCAACCGCCGCCCAGCCGCGCGGGATATCCGTCTCCCTGCAAATACAGAACCGTATGGTAGCGACCGTCCATCAGAAACCAATCCCGATGCGTCAGGTCAATCCCGCGCGGACCGATGAGCGTTGCGACCGGAACCGTTTCCGGCTCAACAGTCGCTCTGCTCTCGCAGACTGTGCGCCATACACGGTCGGAAAACGGCTCCGCTCGATAATGGCTCCGATTGAAGCACCGGTATAACAATTCGGCAGTGGCGGCATCCGGATCATCCGCTACCACGATTCGGTTGCCGCACCGCCCCAAATACTCCTGTGCCGTCGCCGCAACCGATTCCAGTTCTTCCGCTGCGGCATCCGCGTCCCGTTCCTGCGCAGTCAGAATCAGCAGAAAGCGTGTCGTGAGTACACCATGCTCACCCGCCTTGCGCAAACTTTCCGCAACGGCTTGCCCCAAGGACCGACACGCGGGATGTTTCTCCTGCTCCAAATCTCTCTCGAACGCGTCGGCATACGAACCGGTATCCGCCGGAAAGGTCATGCATTTGAAGTGCAGACGCTCCGGTGCAATCCGCAGCCATGCGGCAAAGGATGAAAGGATTCTACCAACCTCCTCCGGTGTGCGCAGGAACAGACCGACCGGTTCAAGCTCCAACAGCTTCAGAAGTCGACCGTCCTGCATTGCAACCACGCCGTTTCGGATGTCCGCAATGCCGAGGAACGACTGAACCGTTTCCTGTGTCCGCTTCATCCCGTTCCCTCCCTCCGTGCAAGATGTATGTTTCTGCGCCGATGCAGAAACCGAACCACATGACAAAGGAACTGCCCCAAAGAATCCCCGCCGATTCCGACAAGCGTCAGAACGCCAAGCGGAACGAAAATCAGCGCCGCCACAACGACCCGCCAAGGCTCAGCGCGCGTAACCAGTAAAAGAACAAGCGGCAGCAATACGACAACTGTTTCCGCTACATTCCGTGACCGTCCAAACAGTCCACCAACCTCCCGCACATTTGCGGGAATTTCATAAAGCCGATCTTCCATTCTTCCCCTCCGTCAGCATCCGCTTCATCCCCTCGCACCGCATCAGGGCTGTCTGCCGATTGCCGAGCCCCGTGTCGGGACAAATCGCATCCGGTTCAACCGCAAGCAGTTCCCAAGCGGCATCCAAGCATAGCGGCTCCAAAGTCGCCGCAAGATAAGACACGCCATCATCCTCGCGTTCCACCGCTTGCATCGGATACAGAATCGCGCCATGCTCATCCAAAAGCAAACAAAAAGCCTGCCAATCGTGGCTTGACACCGACCACACGGCAAGTAAAAAGCACAGCTCTGAATCGGTCGGCGATGCGGAACGGTCCTCATACGCCGCCCAAGACCGCGCGACGTCATAGACACCGGATTGAATTTGATTTCCGATTGCCTCTCGCGCGTCCGAGCGGCAACGCTCCAAACCGATGCGCAATTCTTCCATGTGACCGGTCAACTCCGCCGCCGGATTGTCTGCGGTCAGAAATGCCGCAGGCAGGGATAGCACCGCCAAAGAAACGACCACGAGAATCAGAGCAACGGCAACCAAAACTGCCGCCACCGCCCGCCGATACTCCCATGCGGTTGACAGCGCCGCCCCAACCGGTCCGCCGACTGCGCCTGCCAAACGCGCAAGCACCGCTTTCCCCGCCCGAACGCACCGATACGCGCCGTGCGCTGCCTGACCGATCTCATCCGAGACCGAGTCCCTCTCCCGCTCCGTCATCCCAGATACCAATCGTCAAAGACCGTTCCGTCGATGACAACCGTTGTGGCGTTTCGGGTTGCGGTCAGCATTCCGGCAGGTGTCCAGATCTGTGTTGCGGAGACCGACAGCAGATAGGTCCCGTCTATGATATAGATTGGAATATACCGCAGTCTCGCGCTGCTTACCGCATTCGGGTGGGACGGGAACCGATAGGCGCCGCCGCTGTACTCCAACGTCTGATAGCATCCGTACACCGCAGAATAGCCGGTCTCCGGAAACCGGACATACGCGTTCTGCGCCTGTGTATAGCTCCCCGCATCGGGCATTTCAAAGCGTTCGTCCCCTACAACGGTCGGAGACCACGACAGCAGGATCCCATAACCGGATTTCAGATACAGCATACCGTTCTCCACCCTCGCGGAGGGACAGGCAGGGTCTGCCGTCAGGCTCGGATCCGCACCGCCAACCCGCACGCCATGGGTTTTCAGAACCAACTCTCCGTTCTCACAGCACCATTGATTCCATACTGCCCTTCCTGGTGTCGATTCCGGACGGGCGGCATACGGATCGTAGCTTTCCGGAGACTGCTTTTCATACCGTGCGTCCGGAAGATCGGAAACCGAAAGTGCCTTCGGTGTTACGGTGAAGAAGGCGCTGTTGTCCGTTCGGTCTGTCTCGTTTCCGAGCCCCTCCGGATTCGCGGTTCCGCGGCACCACAGAAGACTGCCGACCGCATCGGCAGGAACCGTCCAGCGGAACCAGACAAGATTCTTCCCGTTTGCGGGAACGACCACGCGCTCCCATGTCTGCCGCTCCAGAAGCACCTCCCGCCCTGCGGCATCCAAGCGGTAGACCTCGAACAGAAAGGACACCCCGTCCTCCGGCATCAGCGGCGTTGCCGTGTCGTTGTGCGCAAGGAACGCCGTCACCACCTCGCATCCGGCAAGATATCCCGCATTCGGGGTCACCGCATTGGAATAGACCGAAACCACCTGCCGCACCGTCAGCGTTATGGAGGTTTCATTGTTTCCGCTTCGCACCTCGTCCCCGTGCTTCTCCCAGTTGACCCGTGCGGTCAGGGTATGCGTATCGACCAACGCACCAACGCGCAGGGTGAAGGTTACGAACTGCACCCCGTAGGCAGCAAACTCCACCTCGGTCTGCCACAGGTGAACTCCGTCCAAAAGGATCTCCACGGGAATGCGTGAATAGCCGTTTTTCGGGTCCCAGTTATCCAGTCTGCACCGCACCGTGACGGTATCATACTGATAAACCGTGTCCGAGGACACAGAGAGATCGCTGACAGAGAAATCGTAGTTGATGAATTCCCAAACGGCATACAGCGTCCGGTCGCCTTCCTCCGTGTAGCGGTCTCCGGGCAGGAATTCCGGCACCGCTGCATCCTGCACCGTGCTCCAGCCGAGAAACCGATAATTGTTCCGCGTCGGAATCTCCTGCCGCAGGGTCAGGACCGTATCATGAAGCTTCTCCTGCGCGTCCGGTGCGTCTGCTCCGCCGTTTGGATGGTAGGTGATGCGATAGTGCTCCGGCTCCCAGACCGCATACAGAACCAATGCCGCATTGTCGGAATAGACCGCGCCCGGCAGATACGCCACGCGGTCTGCATCCGCCACAGTTGCCCAACCGAGAAACCGGTAACCGCTTCGGGTCGGAATCCCGTCCGACAGGGACAGCGGAACATTCTCGGTCTTGGTTTGCGCGGACGGCGCGCCACTGCCGCCGTTTGCATGATAAGTAACCGTCCAGGTCTGTGCAATCGGCTGCCAGATTGCATACAGAACGGTATCCGCATTCCGGTACAGCGTCCCGCCCGGCGCATAGGAGATGCCGTCCCCCGCCGCAGTCGTATTCCACTCCAAAAACACATAGCCCGATCGGGTGGGAACCGTATCCGGAAGCGTCAGCGCGGTTCCATGCTTCTTGGTCCGTGCAAACGGCGCACCGGTTCCTCCGTTCGGGTCAAACCGAACGGTATAGGTCACAGCTTGCCAGACGGCATACAGGGTCACATCGGTTTTCCCGTCATACCGTGCGCCGGCGCTCCAACTCGCGGATGTCGCAGTTGCGCTCCGGCTCCAGCCGAGAAAGCGGTAACCGCTTCGGGTCGGAACAGCGGATGACAGGTAATTGACGTCCTTTCGGTATTTCCCCTCACTTGCGGGCGCACCGATACCGCCGTTCGGATGATAGGTAATCCGAAACACGGTCGGGTAGTAGATGACAGTCTCGGTTTTGTCAGCCGCAGAATAGGTCCCGCTACAGACCGTCCGATCCGGTGTGTAATCCGCCACAGTCGGGCTTGTCACCTGATAGGATTCCCCGATTCTTCCCGTTACGGTTTGGCTTGCCGCCGCTTCGTTCCCGTTTGCGTACAGATACCGCACGGTTACGCGCGCCGCATTCGTATACACCACCGTATAGGTCGCGGTTCCGTTTCGCACATAGTGGGACGGCGGGAAGGTCTTTTCCATCCGGTCGGAGGACACCACCGCGTCATTCGGGTCCTTCAGGACGTATCCATCCACTTCGGGTGACCGAACGCTGACCCCCGCGCCGCCCTCCTCATAGCTTCCGCTCGCCATCGGCGCAACGGTCTTGCCTGCTTCATTGACATAATATACCCGATAGGTCATCGGATACCCTGCGGCAGCGGCAGGCAGTACACACAGCCCGCAGAGGATTCCCACCAACAGCAAAACGGCAATCAGCCGCATTCCTTTTTGCATTCTGTTTTTCATTTGACCCCCTCAATCACGCTGACATCGCCAACGATCTCCGCGTTCCCCTCTTTCGGATTCTCATTTGTCCCCGCAACATCGGCAAACCGTTCGCCGTCCTGCTCCGGATGCTCTGCCGCCGTGTCCGTTCTGCGTTCCGTTGTATCGGACTCCTGCGAATCCTGCGTTGCTGTCGGTTCATCCGTTTCGAAGCCAATCGGCGCTGTCGTTTGGGTATCCGGCGAGGGATTCTCTTCCCGCTCGGAGCACTGTGCAAGCCGAACCGCGATTCCTGCCGCCAGCAATCCTGCAAGCAACACTGCGGCAATCCATCTTTTTCGTTTCATTTCATTCTCCTATCCTTTCATATTTGCTCCCGATTCCGGATTCCACCCGAATCGGGACCGTAACCGTTCCGACCGTTTCGCCTCCGAAGGCCACGGGAACCCGAAGCTCGCCCTGTACCGTAACCGTCAGCAGATCGTCCGAACGGGTCTCGGTCACATCGGTCAGGCGCAGACTCCAAAGAATGTCGTCCCCGCGCCGCTTGGTAAAGCTGCCGTTCTCCGGCGCAATCGCCAGCGACAGGGCAAGCTCCCCGTTCACCTCCGCAAGGCCTACCGTGACTGTTGGCAGATTGCCGTCCCGCACCGTGTCGTATTGTTCGGACAGGGCATTCCCGAGCGCCGCGTCCAACGCCTCCTGCATCCGGCTTTTGGCACCGTTCACCGTTCCGAGCAGCCCGCAGAACAGAAACGCCACGGTCAGCAGGAGCATCGCCAGCATCACCAGAACGCAGGCAAACACGGTTCCCGCGCCGGACCGATCTGCAAGTACTCTTGCTCTTTCTCTCACGGCAGATCCCCCGCTTTCCAATACCGGACGGACCGCGCGCGGTAGGTTGCCTGCATGGATGCGGAAAGTGCCAGCCAACCGTCTTCCTGCTTCGGCTTTGCCGTCACAGTCACGCAGATGACATCTCCAAGCTGAACCTTCTCACTTCCTGGCAAACAGACGCTCCCCGCAAAGGAAAGCTCCGCTGCAAGCCCATAGCGAGCACAAACCGTTTCAAAATAAGTTGTGACATCCGCCCCAATCTCCCCGCAAGCCGCCGCATACCGCGCGGTTTCCTCCGCGACTGCGTGCAGCTTCTGCGACAGGAAAACGGCGGAAAACAGCTGCAGCAGCACCATGACCAGCATGGTAAAGATCAGGACAAGCACCACAGTGTCGATGTACCCTTCCCCTTTTCGTGTTCTCAGCATCCGACACCTCACATTCCGAGCATGGAGCCGAGGCTCCCGCTGATGACCGTTGCGAATACCACAAGGTAAATCAGGAGGAAGCACAGCATCAGCACCGCGGACAAGCGATGCACCCGCTTCGGCGCCTTCAGCGCTTCTCCTCTCAGGCTCTGCCGCTGTGCCTCGCGGAATCGGATTCCAAGCGTTTCCCAATACACGTCGTTCCGGTCTCCGCGAATCAGGCTGATCAGCCCGCGCACCACGTCGCCAAGCATCGGTGAAGACACGCGCGTTTCCATCCGCGTCAGCGCCATTTCATAGTTGCCGCTCCGCATATCCGCAACGGTAATATCCAACTCCCGCCGCAGAGCCGGTCCCGCGCACAGGCGGTATTCGTCAAGGATTGCCAACACATCTCTGGAATGTGCGGTAACCTTGCGGATTGTTCCAACCAGCCGCGGCAGCTCCGCTTCGATTTCCCGCCGTTTCTGCCCAACCGCCTCCGGCAGGCGGCGCAAGCGCAAGACAAATAACAGAAGGATACCAACGGTCAGCAATCCGCCAAGCACCGGAGACAGCCAAAAGCCAAACGGCACAAGCGGCAGAAACCGCGCGGCATCCAACACGCAACCGGCAAGATATGCCTCCGGTGTTTCCCTCCGTCCCGCCGTCCGCAAATCGGCAAGCAGTTCCTCCCGCCGATACCGATTCAGACGGATCTGTCCGGCAAGGAATTCCGTCAACCGACGCCGTAGCCCCGATAACATTCTTTTCTGCGGCTCTGACCGTTTCCGGATTCTCCGCACCGCACGCACAGTCGCCGCATTCGGGATTCCGAGCAAACGGCACAGCGGACGGAAGCAGAACAGCAGCGTCCCTGCAAGCAACAGAAACAGCAATCCAAACAAGCGATTCATCCCGTCACCTCCCGATTCGCAGCGGCGTTGTGTACCGATCCATTAACATGCCGGTGATGAGAATGACCGCGCCGCAAATGCCGAGCACCAGTTTTCCCTGCACCGTGTCCACCAACGCCGCATACCAATCCCGATTGAGCAGCCACAAAAGCGGCAGATTGGCAAACACCATTCCAACCATGGCAAGATATTCGCCTCTCGCCCCCGCCATCACGGTTCGCACCTCTCCGCGGATCATCCGGACATCGGTCAGTCGCAGAACGATCGGCATCAGGGTATCCTTCAGGGTCCGGTCCCGCTGACAGTCGATTAAAACGTCAATCCACTCGCGGAAGACCGCCGAATCCGTTCGGTGCTTCAGCCGTTCCAGACAGGCGGGAACGCTCGCGGATACCGCCCGTACATCCCCGCAAAAGGAGACAAACAGCTCCCGCAGCGGGGATTTCAGATAGTTCAGATTTTCTTCAACCGCCCCGACCAGGTCATCGGTTCGCAGATAGGTGGACGTGATGACCGACAGGGTCGTTTCCAGCTCCTGCTCCATGCGGCGGTCGGCAATCCGGATATACCGCCGCACCAAAAGGAACGGGAGCAATCCGAGACCGACGCAAAGGGACGGTGCCAAAAACAGGTTTTCCAGCAAGACCGCCACCGGAATCCCGCACAGGCACAGAACGACAGAACACCATACCGTGCGCGGAAACCGTTTCTCTTCCCCTACCCATGCAAGCGCATCCCGAAAGTGCGCCAACGTGCGGAAAACGGAGCGGTTTCTCCGTTTGCGGCGCAGTTCCGTGACCTGCGCATACAGCGTCTGCGGCGGGTTCAGTATCTGCATCAGATCCTGCGTCACCCGTTCCGGTGTCAGCCGAAGCGCCGCAAAGCTTCCTGCCGACAGCACCAGCCACACGGCAAGCTCAATCAGTTTCATCGGGATTCTCCTTTCCTGTGTAGCGTAAAAGCTCTCGGTCCGGCGCGCCTGCTTGCCGAAAACGGTGTAACAGTCCGTCGCTGATGGGATGAACTCTGCGGAACGCACCGGATACCCGAACCGTT
Source organism: Eubacterium sp. CAG:180 (assembly GCA_963628215.1). Taxonomy (GTDB): domain Bacteria; phylum Bacillota; class Clostridia; order Oscillospirales; family CAG-272; genus UMGS1865. The sequence goes on along the minus strand of CAVGEJ010000020.1, from coordinate 5,954 downwards.
CCGTCTGCATCGCGCTCCGAATGCAGAATTTCATAGCGCCAAAGCACCCGATACCACGGGGTTTCCTTCTCCGATACGCCGCATTCCGTAACCGTAACAATCCTGCGCTCATGATTCTCCAGCAGATTGGTGGTCACCACAATCGGAAACGCCTCTGCCGCAAGCATCCGCGCAATCTCAAAGCGCATCGGGAGCTTGCCCTCGCAAAGCAGTGCAATCCTTCGGTGCGCCTCCTCTGCCGTGCGCGCATGGACCGTTGACACCACCGTGTGTCCGGTCTGCGTTGCCTGAACCGCTGTGTAAGCCTCCACATTCCGCATCTCTCCCACGCAGATGATGTCCGGATGGAAGCGCAAAGCGACCTCCAGCAGATTCTCTTGCGAAATGTCGAATGCCGGATCATCGGACGGGCGGGACAGCGTATGCACGACATTGTTCCGAACTCTGCCGCCCTCCCGCCTGACAAGACTCAGCTCCCGTGATCCGGTTTCCACCGTAAAGATGCGCCGCTCGTCCGGAACCGCCGATAGCAGCGCATTGAGAAGTGTTGTCTTTCCGGAGGAGGTCACGCCGGCAATCACGAAGGAGACCCCGTATCGGATGCAGAAGCCGAGGAAATCGAGAATTTCCCAGGTTGCAAAGCCGGATTGCACCAGCTGCGCCGCCCCGATGCTGCGCGGGTGCAAAATCCGGATGGACACCGCCACGCCGACCTCTGCATCCACAATCGGCGTTTTCATAACCGTCACCCGAATACGGCTGTTCAGATGCCCCATCGAAATGGGCGACGCATCGTCAATCACTGCGCCGCTGTTCCGCAGCAGCCGCTTGACGGTATCCACCGCCTGCCGCGGGGATTCAAAATGCGCCTCCGGCTTCACCGTTCGCCCGTCCGTATAGGTCACCGCAATATCGTCCCACGCGTTGACGTTGATTTCCTCTACCTTCGGGTCCTCCAGATAGGCGGTCAGAACGGAATACCGCGCCATATCGTCCACCAACCGTCCGAGAAGTGCTTCCCGCGTCATGTCCGACACCGTATAGCCGGTATCCGTCAGAAACCGTTCGAGGTAGATCGGAAGATACCGCGTGCGGTCGGCATCGGTCAGAAGCGCGGTATAGGCTTCGGAAATATGTGCCTGCGCCAGCTCCAGCAGCTTCGCGTAAGGCATCGGCAGTCGCGTCTGTTCCACAGCATCCATCACAGCACCCATTCCGCCAGCTTTCTTACCGCACGCTGAAATCCGCGGTCACGAACCGGTGAGAGCAGCGTTCCGTCCGCGCTCTGCTGTCGGATTGCCTGCGAATACGGGACGCTTGCCTGCACACCACCGCAAGCCCGCTCGGTTTCCCGTTCCGCCGCCCGTACATCCCCATAAACGGAAACCAGCACATTCTGAACCGCGACCTTCGGGTACAGCGGCATCTGCGACAGCCGGTATTGCAAAGCCTTCGGCTCCGGTGTCAGCAGATAGAGCGTCCGATCTGCCGTCCGCACCGCGACATCGGACAGCGGGCTGTCGTATAAAGCGGCAGAGCAGTCGACAATCAGGACATCTGCAAGCCGGTTCAGAATCCCGTACAGCTCCGTTACCTTTTCCGGCAGGACGGCGGGATAGCTTTGCCGGTTCTCCCCTGCCGCATAGCCGAACAGCGCCAGCTCCCGATGGTGTCGGCAGAGATTTGCCTGCCGCAGAACATCGTCCGGAGTCATCAGCACCCGTTCCAACACCGCGCCAACGGAATATTCCCGCGCGGCACGCGTCCCCGGAAACAGCATCGGCAAAACCGGTGCGCGGTCATCGGTATAGACCACCGCCACCCGTTTTCCCATTTCGGTCAGTTCCAGTCCAAGCTTGGTTGCAAGCACACTCTTTCCGGAGTCCGGCGTTCCCCAAACGGCAATCTGTTTTGCCATATTTCCCCCTCTCACGGTTCCGTGTCGGTCTGACCCCCGCAACCGGACGGCATACGGTGCTTCAGGACACCCGGAAGCACCCCGAATGCCAACAGCATTGCGAGCAGAACGCACAGAACCCCGCATAAAGTTTTATTTTTCATTTTTATTACGATTCCTTTCCGCTGCGCTACAAGGCACAAAAGGGATATGAAAATCCGAGTGCGGCACGCAGCATTCAAAAAGGTGTGTTATAATATTACTGAGAAAGCAGACACGCTACACAGCACGTGAAAGAGAGCGTCCAGCGCCGGGCATCCATCAGTCGTTGCATCGCGGTCACCTACCTTTTCATTTGTTGCAATCATGGCAGCGCTCCTCTTACTTTTTTCATTTATCTCTTGACAAATCCGACATAACGCAGTATAATGAAATAGAATTCAGTGAATGATATTTCAGTATAAAGGAAGGTGGACACAATGAACCAATTTATCGGACGCGAGCGTGAACTTGCCGCATTGCGTGAAATACTGAAAAAGCCATCTGCCAGTGTGATGATCTACGGAAAGCGTAAGGTTGGAAAAACGACATTGATTATGCAGGCACTCTCCGTCAGTACCGACCCAACCGTATATTATGAATGCCTGAAAGCACCACTTCAGGACAATATCAACGGATTAACCGCAGAGCTTGTCCGCAAGAAAATTTTGCCTGTTCCACTCCGGTTTTCTTCCTTTACAGATTTGTTCGCCTATCTAAACGCAACCGAAAAAACCTTAAACATCGTAATCGACGAATATCCCTATCTCAAAGAGATGGAAAACGCCGGAACCGTGGACTCACAGTTCCAGTCGGTCATCGACAATCATATCGGCAATATCCGACTCTTTCTTTCCGGTTCCCATATCGGTATGATGAAAGATCTGCTTGCGGAAAAGAATGCGATGTACGGACGCTTCTCGCTGACCCTTCAGCTACGGGAACTGAACTACCGTGAGGCAGCTGCATTTTATCCCCAAAAATCGCTCTATGATCGGATTGCACTGTATTCGGTTTTCGGCGGCTCTCCGTTCGTCAATGGCTTTCTTGCCCCTGCAGTTGATCTGAAAACTAACATTGTGGAAACCGTGCTCAACCCCTTGAATCCCGTTTGCAACTATGCGGAACACCTGCTGATTTCCGATTATGCCGGATCGGTCAATGCCGAACGCATTCTTTTTGCCATTGCCAACGGCAAAAAGAAATACGGAGAAATTGAAGAAATCCTGGACATGAAAAACAACGGATTGCTCTCAAAGCAACTCGCATCCCTGCTCAATATGGAAATCGTTGCAAAGAATTATCCAATCAACCGCCCGGACGACAAAAAGAAGATTTCCTATGAACTGTGTGACAACCTGTTGCGGTTCTATTATGCCTTTGTCTATAGAAACAAAAGTGCCTTGACCGTACTCGGTGCAGATGCCTTTTACGATGCGTATATCGCACAGCCAATCACAACATTTATTTCTCACCGATTCGAGGAAATCTGCCGCACCTATTTTTCTCTGTTGGCAAAGGACGGGAAGCTCCCCGGCGTGATAAACATCGGCACCTTTTATTACGATGACAGCGCCACACGTACCAACGGAAAATTCGATGTGGTCCTGCAACACCGTTCCGATTACGATATTTATGAAGTGAAATATTATACCGCACCGCTTCGTTCACACGAGATAGAGGAGGAAGCCGAAAAAATCCGCAGAATCAAAGGACTGACCGTAGGAAGGATCGGTTTCATCTCGGTTTCAGGCTATGCCGCCCCAAGCAATCAATACGATTTGATTGACGGTGCAATGCTGTACAAAGAATAAAAAGCAACGGCTGTTTTGCTTATTTCAAACCGCCTCTCCTCACAGGTAGAATGCAATCAGAAAACCGACCGCAAGATACGGAACCAGCGGGAACGCCTGCTTGCGGCGGCAGCTCCTCAGATTGGCAAGAACACCGAGCAGAAGCCCGATCAGGTATCCCGCAAAGCCCCACAGGGACCCAATCAGAAACACCGATGCCGCTGCAAGCTTGACATCCGCACCGCCGATCGGATTTTTCGGGGACAGCCGCTCGACCAGCAATACGGGGATCAGAGAGACTGCCGCAAGCAGAAGCCGCTTGGGAATGCTGTCCGCATCGATTCCGATCAGCCCGATGAGCAAAATTTCAACCGAAAGGTAGTTCCCGACAATCCTTGTGTCGCAGTCCTCCTTTGCGGCACAGAGCAACAGCATGGCAAAAATGCCGTCTTTGATTGCCGTCATAACACTGCCCCGCAGGACCAGTCCCATGACGGTATAGACTGCAACAAACAATGCACAGCCAACTGCAATCCGTTTTCGCTTTTTCCCGCTTCCGGTCAACAGCCGAACAGTCAGTACACCGAATACCGCCGCCAGAATGCCAACCGTCCATGCGTCCCGCAGTTCCATATTTCATCCCTCCTTCAAACCGGATGGCACCCCGATTTGCAGGGTGCCATCCGTGCCGATCAACCGATCGGAATCAGATCCGACCAGGTCGGTGTTTTCCATGTCACACCGTCGCTGACCATTGTGTAAAATGACCCGTTCCGGTAACGGATTACAAACTTCTCCCCCGAAAAGGAACCGGAGGTAGAGGGCAGGCTCGCGGAGGTCCCGAAGTAGCAATGCGTAATCTCGGTTGCCTTGAAGGTCACCTGCTCGGCAAAATGGATTCCGCCGTCCGTGGAGGTCACCACATAATAGGTGGTCCCGTCCTGAATCAGCGCCGCGATAATCGGCGTTTCCTCGGAACCGTTCTCGATCACCTTTGTCACCGTTGCATTCTCTCCGTAATCCGGTACAAAGGAGCGGCTCCAATAGTTTTCGTCATAGGAAAACGCCAGATATACCGCACCGTCCGGCGTGTCCTGCATGGTCTTCATCCGAAGCTCCGGCGTGAAGTTGATCATGCTGTCCACCCCGTCCTTCATGTTTTTCGTCACGATCCCGTCATCCGGACGGAACAGCAGATACAATCCGCCAAGCAGCAGGGCGCCGATGACAATGGCGATGATGATCTTCACCGCACTGCTGACATACCCCTCACCACGGCGGTCCGATAGGAATTGTTTCATCGTGTTCCCCTCCGTCAGGTGCCGGAATAGGAGAACATCTCCGTAATCTTCTCCGTCATGGTCGGCAGAACGGTCGTCTTGAACAGGGCATACAGACCGCCCAGCAGCAGCGCACCGACCACCAGCGCAATGATGATTTTGATTGCGGAGTCCACATACCCCTCACCGGTGCATCCGGCAAGCTTCTTTTGGAGCGGCGCGAATCCTGCCGCAACCTTTCTTCCAATGGCTCTGATGCCGTTTCCGATTGTTTCCGCAAGCTTCTTAAAAAATTTCTTCATGATTGTAATCCTCTTTTCTGTTTTTTGTTTTTGATGTTTGTTACGGTGAAAAAGAGCCTGTTACCGGGTCATATCTATCACCACCTCCTATCAAAAAAGGATTGACCGTTGAATCGGTCAATCCGGGTATATTGGTTTGGGTTCCAGAGCCTCTGTCAGAATGCGGTGGCGCGGCGGACCGAACGCTGACGGGATTCCCGTATAGCGGACCGTCTCCACGGTTACGGTTCTGACATTCTCTCCGTCATATAGCGGAGCACCGTTCTCATAGACCGGAACCCGCTCCACGGATGCACGACCTCTGACGCCGTACCAGCGCCCGCCGTTCACATCCTCGTATTCCCGATACTCCCCTGTCGGGGGGCGATACCGCGTTGCATCGCAAAACAGCATTCCGGAGCCGTCCGGATGCCGCACCGCAAAGCGTCCTTCTGCGGTATCCTCCGCATCCACACAAAGAACCGGTTCCGAATAGCCCGGCAGGAAAGATGTCAGAAGCCCGCGGTCATATGCTGCGGCATCGGTGCCGCCCTCAAATGGCGGAATGCGGTTCGGTTGTTCCGCCGCATACCAATCCAACCCATCTACAGTTGTCTGAACCGTATGCGGCGCATCCGGCTCCTCATATGCGGCACTGCTATAC
>CAVGEJ010000019.1:0-24020 GCA_963628215.1 Eubacterium sp. CAG:180 | reverse complement strand
GCGAGGAATATGATCCGACTGTCGGAAAGGAGAACAATGAGTAAGACAGTCAAAAAACAAACCGACAGCGGCATGACCGCATTGTATTGCCGGTTGTCGAGAGACGACGGAAGCGAGGGAGAATCCAACTCTATTGCCAATCAGAAAAAACTGCTTTCCAAATACGCCAAGGAACACGGATTCGGCAACACAAAGTTTTATGTGGATGAAGCTGTTATAATAGGACTAAAGCCACCCTTAATAAATGGGCGTCGCTTTAGTCCTATTTTTTATCTACTAGGCATTTCACGATATAACACGAGGATATGCCACTTCTGAGGAAAAGGAGGAAAACCGAATATAGCAGGACAAGGCGTTCGTTGATTTCAGCAGGTCGACGAACGCCTTTCGCTATTTCGGGGAGCAGGAGGTACTTATGGCAGAAGAAATCAAAGAAATTCTATTGGGTGAGCTTCACCCATTCCCCGACCATCCTTTCGGCGTGCGGGATGATGAAGCTATGGAGCAAACGGTCGAGAGTATTCTCCTTTCTCCGCTGAATGGAACATCACAGGAAAATCTCAGCCGTCCTACAGCGATGTAAACGCCTACATGACATACGGAACAGAACGAGCTAACGCATACAAAATTCTGGAGGACACTCTAAATCTGCGTGATGTCCGTATCTATGACACCGTTACCGACCCCGACGGCAAGGAACGCCGTGTGCTTAACTCCAAGGAAACAACCCTTGCACAGCAGAAACAGCAGGCAATCAAGGATTCATTCCGTGATTGGATTTGGAAAGACCACGACAGACGGCAAGAGCTTGTCACCAAATACAACGAGCTTTTCAACTCCAATCGCCCCCGTGAGTATGACGGCAGCCACATCGTGTTCAGCGGTATGAATCCCGAAATCAAGCTCCGTGAGCATCAGAAAAATGCCGTTGCACACATCCTCTACGGCGGTAACACGCTTCTCGCACACGAGGTGGGCGCAGGCAAGACTTTTGAAATGGTTGCCGCCGCTATGGAAAGCAAACGCCTCGGACTCTGCCAAAAGCCTCTGTTTGTCGTTCCCAACCATTTGACCGAACAATGGGCAAGCGAATTTCTCCGGTTATACCCCTCTGCCAATATTCTTGCCGCAACCAAAAAGGACTTTGAGCCGAGAAACCGCAAGAAGTTCTGCGGCAGAATTGCCACCGGCGACTACGACGCCATCATCATCGGACACAGCCAGTTTGAGCGCATCCCTGTATCGCAGGAGGGGCAGGAGCGACTTTTGCAGGAGCAGATTGCGGAAATCGAGGAAGGTCTGGAGGAACTCAAAGCGAGCCGTGCGGAACGCTTTACAATCAAGTCTTTGGAGAGAACGAAAAAAGGCTTGGAAACGAGACTTTCCAAATTGCAGGACAGCAACCGCAAGGACGATGTAATCACCTTTGAACAGCTCGGCGTTGACCGTCTCTATGTGGATGAGGCGCACAGTTTTAAGAACTTGTTCCTCTACACGAAAATGAGAAATGTGGCGGGACTTTCGACTACTGATGCACAGAAGTCCTCCGATATGCTCTTAAAGTGCCGCTATATCGACGAGCTGACCGACAGCCGAGGTGTTGTGTTCGCAACCGGAACGCCGGTCAGCAATTCCATGACGGAGCTTTACACGATGATGCGGTACCTGCAGCACGACACCATTCGCAACAAGGGCTTGGCGCACTTTGACTGCTGGGCTTCGACTTTTGGAGAGACCACGACCGCCATTGAGCTTGCACCGGAGGGTACGGGCTACCGTGCAAGAACGAGATTTGCCAAGTTCTTTAATCTGCCGGAGCTTATGAACCTGTTCAAAGAAGCGGCAGACATCAAAACCGCCGACCAGCTCAATCTCCCGACACCGAAAGCAATCTATCACAACGAAGTGGCACAGCCCACCGAAATCCAACAGGCTATGGTACAAGAGCTTTCCGAACGAGCCGCTAAAGTTCATGCAGGAACAATTGACCCGTCCGTGGACAATATGCTCCGCATTACCTCCGACGGTCGTAAGCTCGGACTCGACCAGCGTATCATCAATCCGAACTTTCCCGATGAGCCGACAAGCAAAGTCAATATGTGCGTGGACAACATTCACCGCATTTGGGAGGAAGGACAAGACGACAAGCTGACGCAGCTCGTGTTCTGCGACCTGTCTACTCCGAAAAGCTCTGTGGCAAAGAAGGTTGCCAAAGCTCCTGCTGGAAATCTTGACAGTCCGGAACTTCGAGCCTTGGAGCATCTTGCGGAAAAAGACAGCACCCCTGAAGAAGCCGACTTCACCGTATATGACGACATCCGTGAGAAACTTGTGGCAAGAGGCATTCCGAGAGAACAGATTGCTTTCATTCACGAAGCAAACACCGAGGTCCGAAAAAAGGAATTGTTCAGCAAAGTCCGCTCCGGTCAAGTCCGTGTGCTTATGGGTTCTACCTTTAAGATGGGAGCCGGTATGAACGTGCAAGACCGGCTTATTGCTCTGCACGACCTTGATGCACCTTGGCGACCCGGCGACCTCGAGCAGCGCAGCGGTCGTATCATTCGTCAGGGCAATATGAATCCTGAAGTTCACATTTACCGTTACGTTACAGAAGCCACTTTTGACGCCTACCTGTGGGTGCGACACGAAGTCGCGTAATTGAATTATCCGGCAATGACCGGACCTGCTATTCCGTTAGCAGTAGTCCTACATCACCAAAGCAGCTGGCAACGGCTGTGAGGAAGCATGATGTGAAAAGGTAGCCCTCCCGTTAAGGGTCAAGCAGAAGCCGTGAGGCTGAAGCGATAAACTGCGAGCAACAAAGCGGTTGGGGAGCTTGACTGTGCGGTATGGTTAATGTAATGTAAATCGCTGATAAACGCCGTTAAAGCAGAACAGGCTAAAGTTGCTGATAAGCCTGAACCAAAATGGTATTGCGGTCGGATAACCTCTTCCATAGTGAGGTTACACGGACATGAAGACCGTCGGCGGAGAAGCGAAACCTAACCCGCACTGTTCATTACGTGGAACGTGGTAAGCCTGTATTTTCTCCGGCAGATTGCAAAACAATCTGTGCCGGAAAGCGATCTGCAAAGAAAGCCTATGGAAAATGCAGGTAAGGAACGATGGAAAAAGCAAACGCCTTTCCTGTAATGGGATCGGACAGGGATTGAAACATTATCCCACGCGAAAGCGGGCAGACTTCCATCTGGTCTTTCTTTACGAGAGAATTTATAGAACTTTTTAAGGAGGGAATTGCAAATGGACGGGAAACCGTGTGCATCATCCCACAGCGCGCAAAGCTGGGATACCATTGACTGGAAAACAGCGCGTGCGTATGTGAAAAAGCTGCAAATGCGTATCGTAAAGGCTCAGAAAGAAGGTCATTACAGTAAAGTAAAATCACTGCAATGGCTGCTTACACATTCGTTTTATGCCAAAGCTCTGGCTGTAAAACGAGTAACATCAAATTCAGGCAAAAAAACAGCCGGAGTCGACCATGAGCTATGGCTGACCCCGGAGGCAAAATTTCAAGCAATCTCAAGGCTGCATCGGCGCGGATACAGACCAAGACCGCTCAGACGCCAATACATTCCCAAAAAGAATGGAAAAATGCGTCCACTCGGTATTCCGACTATGACAGACCGTGCTATGCAGACACTCTATAAGTTCGCACTTGAACCGATTTCTGAAACCTGCGCAGACCCCAATTCGTATGGATTCCGCGTCGGCAGAAGTACACACGATGCCATAGAACAATGCTTTACTATCCTCGCCAAAAAGAAATCTCCTGTATGGATTCTTGAAGGCGACATCAAGGGATGCTTTGATCATATCAGTCATGAGTGGCTGACAGAAAACATTCCGACGGATACGGCAATTCTTGAAAAGTGGCTGAAATGCGGGTTCATAGAAACCAAAAAGCTGTTTCCGACAGAAGAGGGCGCACCTCAGGGTGGGGCGATCTCTCCGGTTCTTATGAATATGACATTGGACGGTCTGGAACGGATATTGAAAGAGCGTTTCCCTACGAGTAAGAGAAAATATATGATGAACTTTGTCCGTTACGCGGACGATTTCATCATAACCGGAGTATCTCCGGATTTCTTACGAAATGAGGTTATGCCGATAGTCAAAGCGTTCCTCGCAGAACGTGGACTACAATTATCCGAGGAAAAGACAGTCATCACACATATAAACGACGGATTTGACTTCCTTGGCAAGAATATACGGAAATACAGAGGAAAGCTGCTGATAAAGCCTGCGAAATCCTCTGTAAAATCCTTACTTTCAAAAGTGCGTGATATTGTCAAAAGCAATAAGTCGGTGAGACAGGAAATTCTGATTCATAAACTGAATCCTGTCATCCGCGGATGGGTCAACAGTCAGAGATTTGTTGTTTCATCCGAGGTTTTCAGCAGAGTGGACTTTGAGATATACAAATGCCTGTGGCAATGGGCAAAACGCAGACACAAGAAAAAGAGCCGTAAATGGATTGCCGGAAAATACTGGCATCATGTCGGCAACCGCTGTTGGACATTTTCAACTTCAGTGAAGAGAGCGGACGGTAAGGAAACTTGCGCCACGCTGGAATATGCCACTGACACGAAGATCATTCGATTCAAGAAGATAGTCGCAGAGTCAAATCCGTTTGATGCAAAATGGACGACCTACTTCGAAGAGCGTGAAGGAGAGAAAATGCTTAACAGTACAAAGGGACGTGTGAAACTGCTCGCAATATGGCGAAGCCAGTTTCATCGCTGTCCGGTCTGCACCGATGTGATAAATTCCGAAACCGGATTCAGGGTTCACACCTCGGAAAAGGACGGAAAGAAGTACATGGTTCATCCCGAATGCCACGAATTTGCGCACAGCCTGAATCTGATCTGAGCCGGGTTTCAATTTGAAGCCCTACGAAAGGCTTGAGCCGTGTGAGGGGAAACTCTCACGCACGGTTCTTAGGGGAGGGACTGGCAGTAATGCCGGTCTCTTACCCGACCAGACCCTTGAAAACAAGCAGAAATTCATCAGTCAGATTATGACAAGCAAATCGCCCGTCCGTGCCTGCGACGATATTGACGAAACCGCCCTTTCCTATGCGGAAATCAAAGCTCTGTGTGCAGGCGACGAGCGTATCAAAGAGAAAATGGACCTCGATGTGGATGTCGCCCGTTTGAAGCTGATGAAATCAAGCCACCAAAGTCAGCAGTACCGTTTGGAGGATAACCTCCTACGCTATTTTCCCGAACAGATTGAGCAGAGCAAAGGATTTATTGCAGGCTTTGAGGCTGATATGAAAACTCTTGCTGAACACCCACACCCGACAGACGGCTTTGCGGGGATGACAGTTCGTGGCGATGTGTTGACCGATAAGGAAAATGCGGGAGCTGCCCTTGTCGATGCTTTCAAGGAAGTAAAGGGCTTAGACCCCGTTCCGGTCGGTAGTTACCGTGGCTTCCAAATGTCGCTGACCCTGGAGGACTTCGGGCGTGACTACGTTCTGACCCTTAAAGGACAAATGACCCACCGTGTTACCCTCGGCAAAGACCCTCGTGGTAATTTAACGAGAATCGACAATGCCTTAAACGGCATGGCTGACCGTCTGGCAACCGTGCAAAGCAAGTTGGAAAGTCTCTATTCACAGATGGAGACCGCAAGGCAGGAGCTTGGAAAGCCGTTCCCGCAGGAGGACGAGCTGCGAGTGAAATCTGCAAGGCTTGCGGAGCTGAATATCGCTCTGAACATCGACGATAAGACGCCGCTTGAAGCAATGGCGGAGGAAACGCCGCCGAGGGCTGAGATTGCAAAATCCGCAAAACCGTCCGTCCTGCAAAAGCTCCATTCCTATGAGAGATCAAATAAAACAGAGCCGACAAAGAAACACAAAGAGGAGGTACTTTGATGACAAACGAAGAACTGAATACCGAGCTTTACAAAAAGCTCTTTAGCGAACAGGAAAGATTCAAGGAATGGCTGCTCACACAGCCGTCGTCCGAAATCTTAAATCACGCTTACGAATATGTCATGCGTGAAGATATTATCCTTGCAATGGAATACCACGATCTGACCGACGAGCAGGCAAAGGCACTGCTTGCTTCACCGTCTCCGCTGGCGGATATTTTCAACGACTTTGAAAAGGTTGAGGGAGATCATATGGACATCATACGCCATTGCGTCGAAAGCCGCGCGGATAAGAATATCGCAAGACAGCGTGAGGAGCTTCGTAATCTTCCGCTGTATATTTTCTCGGCGGCTTTAGCAAAAGAGCGCGGCGAACTTGAAATCTTTCGCGCTTCGCACCGGGCAAATGTCGATTGCAAGAACGCCATTGAAGATGCGATTGCCAACCATTACAGGGACAACCACTTTGACGGTTCATGCGTGAGCGAGGTCGCTGAAAAATTCGGCAATGACCGTGTTGCTTTTGTCCTTGCCACTACCGTGCAGTACAAGGATTGGGACGGACGAATCTCCAGGGAGAACAAAGCATGGGCAAAAGAATTGCCGGATTTGATCGACTACAATGCGCTGGGCGGCAGAAGAAATATTGAATATGTATGCTCACAGGCGCATCCGGGGCTTATCAATCTGTTCGTCGACCGTTTCAGGAAAGAACAGGAGCTTGCCGCTGAGAAAAAGCCGTCCGTACTCAAAAAGCTGAAAGAAGCGAAAGCGGATATGCCGAAAAAATCCACTTCAAAAGCAAAGGAGGCTGAGTTGTAATTGGCAAACCGTAACCGCCCGATTCAGGTGAAATTCCGTGTGACACCGGAAGAACGGTCTTTGATTGATAAGCGCATGGCGCAGGCGGGTGTAATGAATATGGCGGCTTATCTGCGCAAAATGGCGATTGACGGATATGTGGTCAAACTGGAGCTGCCCGAACTTCGTGATTTGATTTCTTTGCTCCGCCGTACAAGCAGCAACTTCAATCAGATTGCTCGCAGGGTAAACTCGACGGGTCGCGTCTACGAAGATGACATTTACGATATGAAAGTCAAGATCGAACAAACATGGGACGCGACGAACAAAGTCCTTGAAAAGCTCGCAGCCATTAACTGACATCGACATCCTTGCGGATTTCTCTGTTATGCGGTAAAATATTGTCAAAAGGAAGGAGGGACTTTCAATGAAGTTTGTTCTGAAGATTTTATTCGCGCCTGTAATCGCGGTTCTTGTGGTTCTGGTATCGGCACTTGCTTTAATTCTCAATTTGTCCGCATGGGTCTTCGGTATCGCAAGCACCATTCTTGGCATCCTCGGTCTTGCGGTCCTTCTGCTTGACAATGCCGCCAACGGTGTTATCATTTTAGTAATTGCGTTTCTCGTAAGTCCGGTTGGACTACCGATGCTGGCGGCATGGATGCTCGGACAGATTCAGAGATTCCGTTACTTCATTCAGGACGCAGTTTACGGATAAAAATTCTGCCCAAGTTGGACAGAATTAAATCAGGGACGGGCGCAGCTTCGGCTGTGTCCGTCTTTTACATACGGAGGAGGTGGAACGACCATAGCAACAACACGTATAATTCCGATGCACGTTACAAAGGGTAAGACAATTGCCCGGTGCATTTCCGACAGAACAGGCTACGCCATGAATCCGGATAAGACCGGAGGCGGTAAACTGATTTCATCGTATGCCTGCGATTACAGGAGTCTGGACTCTGAGTTTGCGCTGTCAAAAAGGCAGTATCAGCATATCACCGGTAAGGAAGAAAAGAACAATGTGATCGCCTATCAGGTTCGCCAATCCTTTAAGCCCGGTGAAGTTACGCCGGAAGAAGCAAATCAGATCGGCTATGATTTCGCCTCCCGCTTTCTCAAAGGAAAACACGCTTTTGTCGTTTGCACGCACATAGACAAAGCCCATATTCACAATCACATTATATGGAACTCTACAACGCTTGACTGCACACGGAAATTCAGAGACTTTCGCAGGTCCGGCAAAGCTGTTGCACGGCTGAGCGACCTTATATGTACCGAACATCGGTTGTCCGTAATTGATAATCCGCAGCACGGCGGCTCCGCTTATAATAAGTGGCACGGCTTTAAGGGGAAAATCTCTCACCGTGAAGTTCTGCGAATTGCCATTGATGAAGCACTGAAGCAGAAGCCCCATGACCTCGATGCGTTCCTTTCGCTTCTTGCCGATCAGGGCTTCAAAACGAAAAATGGCAAACACCTTACTTTCATTCACGATGACTTCAAGCAAAATATTCGTATGTACACTTTGGGGGACGAATACTCTGAGGATGCCATACGAGCTATCATAAAAGGACAAAAAATCCATCAGCCGAAGAAACACAGAATGGTGTGGGATGCAGACAGACCGCAGACCATTATAGACATTCAGGCAAAACTCGCTGCCGGCAAGGGCGAGGGCTATCGCCGTTGGGCGACTGTTGAGAACCTTAAACGAATGGCGAAAACCAAGCTCTATATGGATGAGCATGGTTTCAGCTATGATATGATGGCAGAACGCAAGGCAGAATTGTCCCTTAAAGAAAAGGAGCTTACTGCGAAAATTACAGAAGCTCAAAATCGTATTGCCGAGATAAACGTCCTGAAGACCCATATCGTCAATTATTCAAAAACAAGGGATGTGTATGTTTCCTATCGCAAGTCCGGCTACTCAAAAAAGTTTTTGGAGGAACACGAGGCAGACATCATCATCCATAAAGCGGCGAAGAAGGCTTTTGACGAAATGGGCGTAACGAAGCTGCCGACCGTCAAGAGCCTGCAAGTGGAATTTGCCAACCTGCTGACAGCGAAAAAAGAAGCATACGCCGAACTCAAGAAAGTGCGTGATGAGCTTAGAGAGCTTACCGTTCACAAAGCAAATTATGAGGAGTTGCGAAACCTTGAGGAACGAGAGAAGCGCAAAGAGAAAGAGCATGGTCGTGAATGACCATGCTCCATCAGCATCGGAACGATGCGCAGCCACATATGAAATCTGTGTTAAAGGGGTTCGGGGGTGTTTCCCAGACAAGCGATTTATAGGCTCCTGCGTCATGCAGGGGCTTATAAATCATGCACGAGTGGGTACCGCCGTGCCCAGCTTGCCAAGATTCTGGCACCTGATTATCAGAGACGCCCGGATGTCCACTGCTATGCAAACCTGTGGTTGTCTACACATTATGAATTGAATCTATGACCTTTACCGCTAATTCTGCCATGTAATTGTCACTGTGCTTCATCCCATCATCCAGCCAACCATATATCACGGAAAGATAGCCAGCCGCGAGAAAATTCCGTGTATAAAACGCACACTCGTCTTTTGTGCTGCCATAGGGATATGATTCGCGGAACAGCAGATACATTTCGTTTACAAGATGAGCATCCCGCATCATCAGGAAGAAATCAGGATTTTTTCGGATAAAGGCAAACAGCAGTTCCACATTGCGGGTATAAACGGCTTTGGTTTCTATTGTAATCGGTGGAATCGTCCGATAATATCCCATTACATATTCTTCCTTGAAGCCGTCTAAAAGCAGTGCTTCTTTAGAAGGATAAATGCGATAGAATGTGCTGCGATTATACCCAGCCTCTCTGCATATTTCGGAGATTTGAATCTCCGAATAAGGCTTTTGATGGTAGAGCTTCAAAAGTGCATCGAAGAAACTTTTTTTTGAAAAATCATTTGTCCTCATAACGCAACACCTCCTGGTAATATGTCCATTTTAGGAGCAGAACACTTGACTTCATATATTTTATGTGTTATACTGTAAACGCAACACGAGTTGCGTTTTGATAATATTTGCGGGAGAAATAAGTATGGTCTTGTGGTTGATTGGTATCGTTGAAATAATATTAGGAACCGTTGAGCAGTTTTTGGTAAATGAAAGCCGCATTGTAGCGGGAGTCATTTTGATTGCGGGTTGTGCGCTGCTATTCGGACTGAGAAAAAAGAAATATAAACTTCAAGATTGGCAGCTCTGGCTCATTCGTATAGTCACAGCACTTCATGTGATTGGTGTTTTCTCTGACCGCTGGCTGGTTTATACGGGGCTTGGCGTATTGACTGCTGTGGCGGGCATTGTGATGACTGTTTGCGGATTGATCCAGCACAAAGCAAAGCGTCCCATAGCAAAGGTGGGCGAGACTGCGCTTTCTGCTGCTGCCGGACTGTCGGCATTTGTGATTCTTGGAATTACATTCTTTCCAAAGGCATCCTTTTCCGTTTTTAAGACCGCGATCAACGCCTATGGAAATATAACGTCGGCAGAAAGCTATGAGGAAACATTGGAAAATGGCGCACAGATGATTGCGAACATTCAGTATGACACGGTTTACCCAAACGGATTTCTGGATGTTTATTATACGGCTACACCACGGTCTGAGAATCCTCCGACGTTGCTTTTCATTCATGGCGGCGGATATGCGAACGGCGATAAAAGCAGTGGCGACCCCAATGCGGGTGAAGTCGATTATAGGGACTCTTTGGCGTATCGTGCGCTGAACGAGGGATATAATGTAGTGCAGTTTAATTACTGCCTCATGACGGAGCATATCTTTCCTGATGCGATCATTCAGCTCAACAGCGGGCTGAAATATCTGAAAGACCATGCGGCGGAGCTTGGATTGAATATGGATGCAGTGTTTCTGTCCGGCGGCTCCGCAGGAGGCAATCTGGCAGGCGTGATGGCAAACCTGCAAACGAACCCGGAGTATGCGGCTGAAATGGGAATCACTCCTGCGCTGGATTCTAACGATATTCGCGGTGTGGTATTCATCAGCGCGCTGCTCGACAATTCGCAGTACGGCGTCACACATAATGTTGTTATTGATTATATGTTTTACTGGGCAGGTCGTGTGTATCTGAATACCAATGATATTGTTTACGACAAGGAAGCTTCACGCCTTTCCAATGTCATTGACAATGTGAGTGCAAACTACCCTCCCGCACTGATTTCGGATGGAAACAGCGGCAGCTTCTTCGATCAGGCTTTTGCCATGAATGCACGGCTTGTGGAGTTGGGTGTGGAGTGCAAGCTGATCTACTACCCCAAGACCGTGGCAACATTGGCACATGGATATGAAGATCTCGGCTCTGACTACGCGAAGCTCACGCAGGACAGAATGATTGAATTCATGAACGCACACGCTGAATAAATAACAAGACCGCAGCCTTTTTCTACAGAAGGTTGCGGTCTTGTTGCCTGTACTTATTCGCAAGGTAATTCTTCTGACCGCTCTCTGATGTGGATTTTCTCTGTTCCTGCTTCAATAGTGGTTTTATAATACCAGCACTTGTGGCTAATAAGATCCAGCGTTTTTACAGATCTGCCATATGCGCTTCTACTGCTTATTTCTGCTTCAAAAACATTTCATAATGCTCTCGAGTGTGTCGTTGTAAATTCTCCGTCGCAAAAAATTCAAAATAAAATTCAAGTTTAGACATTGACTTTAACCTCGTGGTTAATGTTATACTGTTCTCAGCAATAATACTCTTAATTCGACAGGAGGAACCACAGATGAACAAGTCTAAAGTGGTGGTTATTACAGGTGCGTTCAGCGGAATCGGTGAAGCATACAGCTGTTTCTCACATTATCCTGTGTATGTTAGAAGAAAGCTACCGCCTTGCAATTCAGTACGTTATCGACGTTCTGCACAAGGAGGTATTGCAATATGAATGCCGAGCGAACATCTCTTTTTTCTGACATGCCGGTGCGGAAGGCTGTTCTGACATTGGCAATTCCCACGGTCATCAGTCAGCTCATCACCGTAATCTACAACATGGCGGATACGTTCTTTATCGGGAAACTGAACGACCCGCGGCAAGTAGCGGCAGCTACCATCGCCATGCCGTGTTTCGTGCTGCTGACCGGCTTTGCCAATCTATTTGGCTTGGGCGGTTCCAGTCTGATCTCCAGGTGCCTCGGTAACGGTAATCGTGAAAAGGCGCGGCATTGTGCGTCGTTCTGCATTTGGATGGGCGCGGCAGTCGCTCTTCTTTATGGAATTGTCGTTGTCCTACTGGAGCCGGTGCTGTTTCCAATTCTGGGCGCAAGCGCGGACACTTGGGAGTATTGCCGTCAGTATGCTTTCTGGACGATTGGTATTGGAGCCGTGCCGACCGTGATGAATGCGGAACTGGCACATCTTATCCGCGCTGAAGGCTATTCAAAATCGGCAGGCTTCGGTGTGGCATTCGGCGGCATCCTGAATATTATTCTCGACCCGATCTTCATTTTTGTATTCCGGCTGAACATCGAGGGCGCAGCAATCGCCACCATGCTCTCCAACCTGATTGCGATGGGATATTTCCTCGGCTTTCTCTATCACATCCGTGAGAATACTGTCATAACGCCGAATCCGAAAGCGTTCTCGACCAAACAACATATCCCCACCGAGGTTTTGAGCGTTGGTCTTCCCGGCTTTCTGATGACGATGATGGCGACGATTTCCAACGCAGTTCTCAACCATGTGGTTGCGGAGTGTTCCGATACTGCCATCGCGGGTATGGGTATTGCAAAGAAAATCGACTCGCTCGCTTACGCTATTGCACAGGGCATGACACAGGGGACACTGCCGCTGATCGGCTACAACTATACCTCCGGCAATCATAAACGGATGAAAGTAGCTACCAAGACGGCGTTTGCGTACAGTGTTCTTGTTGCCTGTGTCGGAGCCGTTCTTCTTTGGACACTGGCAGCACCTATCTCCCGCTGCTTTATCTCGGACACGGAGACTGTGCAATATGGGCAGCATTTTTTGAAAATCATTTGCCTTGCTTGCCCGACTACCGCGGTCAACTTTATGGTCATCACTGTCTTCCAGGCAATCGGCAAGAAGATTCAGCCGTTTTGCCTGTCGCTACTACGCAAGGGTAGTTTGGATGTGGTATTCATGCTGATTCTAAACGATGCTGTAGGTATTTCCGGCATCGCGTGGGCGACTCCCATTGCTGACTGGATTGCATTTGTAATCTCCGTGATGTTAATCGTTCCGCAGCTACGTCAGCTAAGAAGTGAATAGACACGAATTATTCCCAAAGTCTCCGATCTCATATTGACAGAGTCTTTGCTTATTTTTCCTCAAGATACAACTGATTTCCAAATCAGCGTTCGTAAAGCACCGCGCATTGAGTTTATGAACGCACACGTCGAATTAACAACAAGACTGCAGCCTTTTTCTACAGAAGGTTGCGGTCTTGTTTCATTTTCTTTATTCACAAGGTAATTTTTCAGACCGCTCTTTGAAGTGTATTTTCTCTGTTCCTGCTTCAATAGCAGTTTCATAATACCAGCATTTGTGGTTGATAAAGTCAAGCGTTTTTTGCAGATCTGCCATCTGCGCTTCTACTGCCTTCTTTCGCTCCAGAAACATTTCATAACGCTCTTGCAAGGAGTCATCGCCCATCAACACCCATTCAGAGAATTGCCGAATATCTTTGATAGACATCCCGGATTTTTTCAAGCATTCAATGACCCGCAGCATAGCAATGTCCCCGTCTGAGAACATCCGATAGCCGGATTCTCTCCGTTCCATAAATGGCAGTAAGCCCTGTTTATCGTAGTACCGCAGTGTAACAGGGGTCACATTCATAAGCTCCGCGGCTTGTTTGATCGTATAAGGCATAACAAATCCTCCGTTACAAAAAATTCAAAATAAAATTCAAGTTCAGACATTGACTTTAACCTTGAGGTTAATGATACACTATTGTCATGAGGACGGAAATAAGACTCACAGGAATTCAAAACACGACGTTGACTCTGACCTCAAGGTTAATGATACACCATTATCGCGGAAATGTCAATAGGAATCACAAAAAATTCAAAATTTAGATATTGACTTTAACCTCAGGGTTAATGTTATACTATTCTCAGAAAAACAACAATGCTCTTATTTTTAAGGAGGAACTACAGATGAACAAGTCTAAAGTAGTGGTTATTACGGGAGCGTCCAGCGGAATCGGAGAAGCAGCCGCACGCCTTCTTGCGAAACAAGGCAACAAAATTGTTCTTGGAGCAAGACGGGAGGAGAGACTGAAGAAAATCGTATCGGAAATCAAAGCGGATGGCGGTGATGCGATTTACTGCGTTACCGATGTCACAAAAGTGAGCGAGCAGGAAGCATTGGCACAAAGCGCAATGGACGCATACGGCAGGATTGACGTGTGGATAAACAACGCAGGTCTTATGCCTTTATCGTTAATGGCTGAAGACAAGGTGGAGGATTGGGATAAATGCGTAGATGTCAATCTGAAAGGTGTTCTTTACGGAATCCACGCGTGCCTTGGAATCATGCGCAAGCAAAAGAGCGGACATATTATCAATATAGGCTCGCTTTCTTCCCATCAAACAGGTATGACCTGCGGTGTTTACGCGGCAACAAAGTTTGGTGTCAGAGCCGTCAGTGAAACACTTCGTGAGGAGGAGGCTGCCGCGGGAAGCGGAATCCGTGTTACTATGCTGGCACCCGGAATGATTGCAACAGAATTGCCGCAATCACTTACCACACCGGAGGGGCGCGACGGTATGCAGGCTGCTTACGATGCGCTTGCGATTCCGGCTGAGTCCGTGGCAGAGAGTATTGCCTTTGCAATAAATATGCCTGAAAATACAGGTATTAACGAGATCATTATCCGTCCTACAGCGCAGCGGCTGTAATCGGAACATTGAAAAGGAGTTTTTGTTATGAACGGTAAGTATGTGGTTGTTACGGGAGCAAGCTCCGGTATCGGTTATGAGACGGCGAAGGCTTTCGCGGATCGCGGAAAAAACGTGATAGTTTGTGCCCGCCGCACAGATCGGCTGCTGCGGCTGAAGGAAGAGATTCAGAAGGAGCATCCCGATGCGGATGTTGTTGTAAAATCGGTGGATCTCTCAGATGAGAAAGCCGCGGTGGATTTCTACCGTTCCCTAAGCGGATATGATATTGAGGTATTCGTAAATAACGCGGGCTTGGGAAACGACGGCGATATTACAAATCCCGATCTGGAGCATAACATCCGCATGATCCATGTGAATGTAAACGCGTTGGCGCTGTTATCCATGCTGTATGTGGCGGATTATAAGGACAAGGAAGGCGCGCAGCTTATAAATGTTGCCTCTTCCGCCGGATACGTGATGTTCCCCGGCTGTACTCTGTATGGTGCAACCAAGTTCTTTGCAAGTTCCTTTACAGAGGGCATTGACGCGGAAATGCAATCGGGCGGTCATAAGCTGCGTGCAAAGGTATTGGCTCCAGGTGCTACCGAAACCGAATTTGAGCAGTCGGCGCATGAATCCGAGGAGAAAGTCGACTACACCAAGAAATTCCATCATTTTCACACTGCTGAGCAGATGGCGGGATTCTTGCTTGAGCTTTATGACGGAGACAAAACGGTCGGGGAAATTGACTTCGGAACTTTCGGCATTAAATTAACTGATGCAAAACATCCTGCGCTGAGGTTTTAACATACCCATACGGTTATAGAAGAGAAAGAGGCGGTATTTCATGATACATAGAGTCATTATCTGCGCATTGATTTTGGCGTTAACGCTTGCGGGATGCGGCACGGTTGATACGAAAAACCAGAGCGGCGAAACTTCCGATATGGATTCGGAGATACAGGAAACTTTCGATAAAGAATCGGAAGAACCTTCTGATACAGGCACAGGAACAGACAAAACTCCCGATACAGAAACAGAGGTCAGTATGAAAAACATCACTCTCGGCAAAGTACCGGACGGTTATTACAGTGCCGCAACCCAACAAGGCAAGCTGGAAAACTTCACCTACGACACGAAGGACTATATCGGAAACGGCGGTGTCATCCAAAGCAGCGCAACAGTTTATCTGCCTTACGGCTATGATCAGGACGATTCCGATACCCGTTATAACATTCTCTATCTTCAGCACGGTGCTTACGGAAATGAGCGCACATGGATGTATGAATACGGTGACAGCTTCAAGAACATGATCGACCACATGATCGAGGACAAGCTGATCCCGCCGCTGATCATCGTCATGCCTTATCTGCCCTCTGGCAACGAATGGTATCACGACACAACACCGATATTTTATTCTGGGGAGCTGAAAAACGATTTGATGCCTGCTGTGGAGGCGCATTATCACACTTATGCAGAAAACACCACTGATGCCGGGTTTGAAGCGTCCCGTTCCCACAGAGCATTCGGCGGCTTCTCCGCAGGAGGTGCAACAACTTGGCGTGTGTTTTTGGATGGAATGGATCGTTTTGAGTATTTCATGCCCATGAGCGGCGGTCTGACCTTGGGCGGCGATGGCTCCACCGATGTGGAAGATGCCACACTGATTGCTGACGCTGCGATAGCCTCCGGCTACGGCAAGCGCGAATACTATGTGTTCTCTGCAACCGGCACACGGGATGTTGCCTATCAGGGCTTGACCGCGCAAATGGAATATATGAAAACGCTGATAGACGCCTTTGACTATACCCAGACCGGATTCGCAGACGGTAATCTGATGTACTACACCGTCGAAGGCAACCGTCACGATTATCAGTACACCTATGAATACGTTTTCAATGGGCTGCAATGCCTGTTTTCATGGTTTGAAAGGAGCTAAATCAAATGAGAAAGAAATTCTTATCCATATTGATCGCAAGCATTTTGTGCTTATCCGTGGCAGGCTGTAGCCAAACGGCAAATACGCCGCCTGTTGACGAAGACCCTGCCGGAACTGAGACACTGCCTGATTCATCAACCGATTCCACTGTACAGCCGCCGATCACCGATGAAGATGGGACGCTGATTGCGGTCACTACAGCCGGCGGCTATGAAATCAAGCTGTCTGACCTTGCGCACCAGACAGGCAGCGACAATGACCCGGTTGTCTACTATACCTCCGTCATTGATTCCGACGCACTGATGGCTATTTATGAAGCTCTTGGGCGCACTCCGGCTGAGGGTGATAAGGTCGCTGTAAAGATACATACCGGAGAGGGCGACGGCAGCTACAATCTTGACCCGCAGTTTATCAAGGCACTGGTACAGAGCGTGGATGGAACCATTGTGGAGTGCAATACCGCCTACGGTGGAAATCGGGCAAGCACTGCTCTGCATATGCAGGTGGCAGAGGATCACGGATACACGGCAATCGCAGATGTGGACATCATGGATGCCGATGGCGGAATGGAGATTCCCGTGACCGGCGGCACACACCTGAAGACCGACCTTGTGGGCAGCCATCTGGCAAACTATGATTTCTGCATGGTGCTTTCCCACTTTAAGGGGCATTCCATGGGAGGCTTTGGCGGTGCGCTCAAAAATATATCCATCGGAATTGCTTCATCTACCGGAAAATCCCTGATCCACAGCGGAGGTACAGAAACAACCGGCTTTGGATGGAATACGTCCGCAGAAACCTTCACGGAATCTATGGCTGAAGCAGCAAGTGCTGTTTACGATTATTTTGACGGCGGCGAAAAAATGTTGTTTATCAGCGTGATGAACAATATCTCCGTAGATTGCGACTGCATGGCGAACCCCGCCAAGCCGGATATGCACGATGTTGGAATCTTAGCTTCCACAGATCCGGTGGCACTTGATCAGGCTTGTGTGGACTTTCTGCGAGCCGTTCCGGATGGCGCGTCTGTTATCGCGAGAATGGAATCGCGCAGCGGTGAACATATCCTTGACCACGCCGATGAACTTGGTTTTTGCAGCAGAACTTATAAACTGGTAAGTATTGATAAATGAGGTGGAAGAAATGCGTAAACAGACAAAAAACTTAACTTTATCGGCTATGTTCGTTGCCATCGGGCTTGTCCTGCCCATGATCACCGGCAACATTCCGCAAATCGGAAGTATGCTGCTCCCCATGCACATCCCGGTGTTCTTATGCGGTCTGATATGCGGCTGGCAGTATGGTCTTGCCGTAGGCGCAATTCTTCCGTTAATGCGTTCGTTTCTTTTTGGAATGCCGCCGCTATATCCGGTCGCAATTGCCATGACTTTTGAACTGGCGACATACGGCTTTGTCGCAGGATTCCTCTACAACCGCTCTAAATGGCAGTGTGTCATCGCGCTCTACCGTTCCATGCTCATTGCTATGCTGGCTGGGCGCATTGTTTGGGGTGCGGCAGAAGTGGTTTTGCTCGGCGTATCCGGCAGCACGTTTACATGGCAGGCTTTTATGGCAGGTGCGATTCTGAACGCCATTCCGGGCATTATAATTCAGCTTACACTGATTCCGGCTCTGATGGTGGCTCTGAACAAAACCGGTCTGGTGAAGTTTAAGCGAGTCCGCGCCGAAACGGCTGCTGTCAATGGATAACTGCGAAGCGGTGCTTCGCTTGGTACAAAAAGAAGCGAAGCACCCTTTCTTTATTGCAATAGACGGGCGGTGCGCTGCCGGTAAAACCACGCTTGCGCAGATAATTCAATCCTCGATAGAGTGCAATGTTGTCCACATGGATGACTTCTACCTGCCGTTTTCTGACCGTACAGAAGAAAGAATGGCACAGCCTGGCGGCAATATTGACTTTGAACGACTCCTTTTTGAAGTATTGTGTCCTCTGAGGAACGGAACAGCCTCACTGTACCGTCCATACGATTGTCACCATGACATATTCCTGCCATCGAAAGAATTAAAAGCAGAAACACCCACAATTATTGAGGGGTCTTATAGCTGTCATCCCAGATTGCAAAAGAACTATGATCTGCGTGTGTTTATGGACATTTCACCTGAACGCCAGAAAATCAGGTTAAAAAAGCGTGACTCATCATCATTTGAAAGATTTCAAACCATCTGGATTCCCAGAGAAGAACACTATTTTACCGCCTGCCAGACTCGCAACTGCTGTGATCTCGTAGTTTGGGGCGGTTGAGAGGAGGGCTGACTATGCTCGATATTTTACGGCGAGAAGCCATATACCTTTGGTATTATTTTGATATTCAGTTCAGGCAGATTTTCGGATACTGGGTGCTTGGTATCGTAATCGGATCTGTGATCTCTGTCTTTGCCAAAGATAAGATTCACGGTCTGTTTGCCAAGATGAATGGGAAAAAGTGGGGCGTATTCGGTGTGATTCCAGCAAGTCTGCTTGGCATCGCTTCACCGCTCTGTATGTATGGTACGATTCCGATTGCCGCTTCTTTCGCAAATAAGGGAATGCGGCAGGATTGGCTCGCCGCGTTCATGATGAGTTCTGTTCTGCTAAACCCGCAGTTGATCGTATACAGTACGGCGTTAGGCGGTGCGGCATTGGCGGTCAGAATCATCTCCTGCTTTTTGTGCGGTGCGGCAGCCGGACTTCTTGTCTATTTCTTTTACCGGGACAAACAGTTCTTCTCATTTGGAAAATTTGAGGAACCTGTAAGTCATGATACAGACCCAAATATGATTCTGCGGCTGCTGAAAAACATCTGGCGCAATATCAAAGCAACCGGACCATATTTTCTGATTGGCGTGGTGCTTTCCGCAGTATTTCAGCGATATGTGCCGACTGACGCATTTGTATCTCTGTTCGGCAGTAATAAGGGGTTCGGCGTACTGATGGCGGCTACAATCGGAGTGCCGCTCTATGCCTGCGGCGGTGGAACAATTCCTCTGCTTCTGGAATGGCTTGCGGATGGTATGAGCCTCGGAAATGCGGCTGCGTTTATGATCACCGGTCCTGCCACAAAAATAACCAATCTCGGCGCGCTGAAAAGTGTATTAGGAATCAAGCGGTTCTGTCTGTATCTTCTGTTTGTGATGGGATTCGCATTTGTGACAGGTTTGGTCGTCAACATTTTGTGAGGAGCGGAGATTTCTCTTATGTCATTCCGTCTGCTTAGTCTTCAAGGCTGCTATGCTTATGGGAACTCTTGCAGTATTCATCAATACCGCCGTTCAGTATACGATCAGCATATTCCAACGGCTTGTTTATAAATAATTCAGTTCAGTACAGCCGAAGCTGCATATACAATATTTCTTCTGGTAAATCTTTGCCCCATGGCAAAGTTCCTTGAAGATTGTTCACAACAGGAAGACCGCAAAGCAATCGGCATACAAGCTGATGTTTTGCGGTCTTTTTCGTAATTAAGGTCCGGATCGGAGGCATATATATGGTCAGGTTTTTATCCGCTTTATTCAAGCGGCTTGCAGCTAAAGGTAGTGAACAGTACGATAGCGAGTATGTTTCATATTGTATTGAGCAGGAACAAACTGTTTCTGAGCTGGAGTCTGCTTTGCATACAAGCGATAATCCCGACGAGATTGCCTTACAAACATTGAAAACAGCCTGCACATTTTATGATGCCGATTGGGCGGTTCTCCTTGAGTTGGATATGGAATTGGGTGTTACAACAACCGGTTGGCAGTATCACGCTGAAAACAAGCCGCTCATGCAAAGTAAAATGCAAGAGTTTGAAAATATCTATCCGATGGCAACCTTGATGAATTCCCTAAAAAGCGGCGAGCCAATTATCTTACTGGATTTGCCCTCTATAGCAAAAACGTTACCGCAGGAATATCAGTCATATAAGCGCATG
Source organism: Eubacterium sp. CAG:180 (assembly GCA_963628215.1). GTDB lineage: Bacteria > Bacillota > Clostridia > Oscillospirales > CAG-272 > UMGS1865. The sequence continues at coordinate 3,575 of CAVGEJ010000019.1, read as the reverse complement.
GGTATACACTCCCTTATCGCGGTACCATTCGGACCGAATCCTGTTGGCTTTCTTGTACTCAGAAATCCGACGCGATACAGAACATATACAAGTGCCCTAAGCATTTTTGCTTACGTACTCCATCGTGCAATCGCTCAAAGAAACGCTATTGAACGAGCAAAAATGGTTCTCGCTCCGAAAGAAATCGAAAATGGCAACGATATAGTCATCAACTTTTTCGGTTACATGGAAATCATCACTAAAGATGGCGTCTGGAGAGAACAGGATTTCAATTCTCCAAAGTGCAGCCGAGCTATTGCCTATATCATCCTTCAAGGCGACAATGCTCATTCCGCACTTGCAATAGCCGATGCTCTTTACCCCAAAGATACAATTGATGTCGAGACCATCAATAAGAATATTCGGGGATACATTTACCGTTTCAGAAAATCATTTGAGTTAATATCCAGGCATAATCTGATAGAATACACATCACACGGCTATAAGGTGAATCCCGCTCTCAATATCAAAACCGACCTTCAGCAGTTTGATGATCTTTGGGAGCAGTCTCAGCAGGAAATTCCGCTCACATATAAGGTATATATGCTGAAACGAGCAATCAGACTCTACAAAGGCTCAGTATTTGAAAGTGCCTGCGACGATCAATGGCTTGTCAGAATTGCCACGGCGTATAAGCTGAAATATATCAGCATGGTCAACGAACTGTTGTCCATCATGGCAGAGTTTGAGGACTACAACGGCGTTCATCATTTTGCTTTGAAAGCAATAAAGATGGTCCCAGAAAACATAAAAGCACATTACTGGCTAATTTACTCCATGTATCATTCGGGCGCTACCGAAATTGCGAAAAAAGAAATCGGGCAGGCTAAACTTCGCCTGACCGAGGATGAATTTGCTACTCTGAAAAAGTACATTATAAACGACCCCACTCTCCCGAACAACCGCCTTTTTGATGAATATTGACTTGAACAACGGGGGAAATGTTTTTATACAATTATTTGGTTTAACACAAAAAGACAAGGACGGATTTTTCCAATCCTTGTCTTTTTTTGTACATTTTTTATTTGCGTTGTATCTAACAGATGCTTGTTCAATGGTTTGTGCGATCTGTTCCTGTGGGAATTCGTCGGTGATGAATCCTTTCATGCCCCCCCATCTTTTGCCATTTATCCTATATTATAGTGGACCAATGTTTTTCCGATGTTTGAGAATTGTTAATTCACCCGGATAAAGCTCACAATATCCCCTGCGTCGCAGTCCAGCACCTCTGCGATCTTCATAAGCACCGATAAAGCGACTTCTTGATTCTTCCGAAGTTTCGTGAATGTAGCGGGAGCAATACCTGTAAGTTTCCGGAGTTCTGCATTAGTCATCTCTCGTTCCGCAAGCATAATCCACAGTTTTTTGTAGCTCACTTTCAAATTTGTCACCTCACAGACGGTTGTTTCAATTGGCTGCTTATATATTATATCATGAGAAACGAGTTTTTTCAACAAGGATAAAATGAAATATCAAAATTACTGATGACAATTTAACTGTTTTTTCGCTTTCTTGAATCAAAATCGTGATATAATAAATGGGTAAGGCGTTTTAGGTGAGTGGAGTTATCCATAATCATATCGCAGTATGCAAGAAATAAACGCTTTAATTACAGCATCAGCTCTGTTATGACATATTTTTTACGCTATAATCGTATATAAATCGCATAAAGCGTAAAATTCTGTAATATCATGTCGAATTAAGCGTAAACCATTGGAATGGTGAAACCGCCTTTTCGCCTATAATATATAGTAGATAGGTGGTGAGGCAATGGACGCTAAATTTATTCGAGATAGGATAACGCAGTTGAGGATGCAAAAGTGTGTATCCGAGTACAAAATGAGTTATGACCTTGGGCACAGCCGAAGCTACATATACAATATTTCATCCGGTAAATCTTTGCCTCCCATGGCAGAGTTCCTTGAAATATGCGAGTATCTTGGAGTAACCCCCAGCGACTTTTTTAACGATTCTAATGAAAATCCTGTTTTAGTACAGTCCGCCATTGAAGAAATTAAAAAGCTTGACGATGATGATCTGATGCTTGTGATCAGTAATCTTCGTCGGCTGAACAAAACTAAATAATATCTTCTTTGCCGATTGTCTACCGGCAGGAAGACCGCAAAGCAATCGGCATACAAGCTGATGTTTTGCGGTCTTTTTCGTAGTAAGGTCCGGAGCGGAGGTATACATATATGGTCAGGTTTTTATCCGAATTATTCAGGCGATCTGCAACACCAAACCCTGAGCAGTATGACAATGAATATATCTCATACTGCATTGAGAAAGAGCAAGTCGTTTCCAAATTGGAAGCCGATCTTCGCGCAAGCAATGATCCCAATGAAATCGCCTTGCAGACATTACAAACTGTTTGCACGTTTTATGCAGCCGAATGGGCAGGTATCCTTGAGTTGGATTTGGAATTGGGAGTTACTACAACTACCGGATGGCAGTATAATACCGGCTACAAAAAAGCGGTGCTTCAAAGGACACTTGAGTTTGAAAACATCTCCTCTATGAAAACGTGGATGAAATCAATCAGAAGCGGCGAACCGATTGTCTTGCTGGATTTATCTGATGTAGCGAAAACATCGCCGCAGGAATATCATGCATACAAGCGTATGGGGATACATTCTCTTATCGCTGTTCCGTTCGGTCCGAATGCTGTCGGTTTTCTTGTTCTTAAAAATCCTTCACGTTATAACACACGCATCAGTGCGGTAAGCATTTTTGCTTACGTACTGCATCGAGCCACTATTGAACGAGAAAAAATGACTCTCACACATATAGACATTGAGAGCGAAAAGGATATAATCATCAATTTCTTTGGATATATGGAAATCGTAACAAAGGACGGTGTGTGGAAGGAACGGGACTTCAATTCTCCTAAGTGTAGCCGAGCCATTGCTTACATCATCCTGCAAGGCGGCTCTGCCCACTCCGCATTTGCAATAGCCGACGCTCTGTATCCTGAAGATACAATGGATGTCGAAACGATCAACAAGAATATTCGCGGATACATCTATCGTTTCAGAAAATCGTTTGAGCTAATCTCCAAGCATAATCTTATTGAATACACTGCTCATGGTTACAAGCTGAATCCGTCACTCAATATCAAAACCGACCTTCAGCAGTTTGATGACCTTTGGGAGCAGGTTCAGCAAGAAATTCCTGTCACATACAAAGTCTATATGCTGAAAAAAGCTATCACCCTCTACAAAGGCTCGGTGTTTGAAACCGCCTGCGACGACCATTGGCTTGTCGGAATTGCTACATCATACAAGCTGAAATACATCGGCATGGTCAACGAGCTGCTTTCAATTATGGCAGAGTTTGAAGACTATGATGGCATTCATCACTTTGCGCTGAAAGCAATTGAAATGGCACCGGAAAACATAAAGGCGCACTATTGGCTCATTTATTCCATATACCATTCCGGAGCTGCTGCAATTGCAAAAAAGGAACTTGAACAGGCAAAGTTAGAAGCCGTTTTCATAAGCGGTAGAGGAGTCCGGCAAGGCACGAGAGAATTACCA
>CAVGEJ010000018.1:0-24789 GCA_963628215.1 Eubacterium sp. CAG:180 | reverse complement strand
CTGTCTGTCTGTCTGTCTGTCTGTCTGTCTGTCTGTCTGTCTGTCTGTCTGTCAAGGCATTGTACATGACCTGTCCCCTCCTTGTCAAGAGATTTTTTGAAAACTTTTCCTTTTTGTTTCGCGCTATTATTATACCACGTTGTTTGTGTCTTGTCACCCCCCTTTTTTCAGAATTTACAATTTTTCTTTCGCATCCGCGCACAGAAAGAAGCGACCAACCGACGCAAGCCTTCGGGGTCGCTTCTTTTTGTTGCTTCAGTTTTCCGTTTGCCGCTCCCCGGCGCTCCCTTTTTGCCGTCTTTGTCCGATCAGGCAGCCAACCCCCAATCCGACTGCAGAAACGGCAGCTCCGATCGGGAGCAACCAAAACTTCGGCGCGTGGAATACGGAATCCGCATTCCGGATCATATTGAGCGCGGGAAAGGTTGCGTAATCGGCGAGCATAACCATCACGCCGAACGCGAGGGTGGCAAACCACATTTTCTTCCCCCAGAACCCGTTCTTCCCGATCAGAAGCGAGATGACAAAGGTCGCAACGGGGAGCAGAAACCACTGAACGACGATGGTATACAGCGCGCCGTCAGTAGGTTCGAGGAAAAGCCAGAAGGACAACAGCGAAAGCGCCCAGATTCCGAGGTAGGTCACAATCAGAATGATTTTGGAGAGTTTTTCCCGACTTTTTACGATGTTGGTGCTTTCTTCGAGGTAATCCATGTAATTCGGCATAGGCGATGACTCCTTTTCTTTTTCTTTCAAAAGGCTGTCAAGAGTGACTGCATACAGGTCGCTCATGCGGATTACGCTGACGATATCGGGATAGGTTTTGTTGTTCTCCCAATTCGACATCGTTTGCCGACTGACCCCGAGCGCCTCCGCCGCTTGCTCCTGCGTAAGCCCCGCCGCCGATCGGGCTTCCCTGATCTTGCTTCCGATATCCATTGTCTCGCCGCCTTTCTTGCCTCTATTTTACCTCGCCGCCGCGCAAAAGTCCACCAAATTTCTTTTACATCCCCATATTTTCGGTGTCAAAATGTTTTTCCATTGCCCCAAAATGCGGAATATTGGGGACGAAAGAAGCAGGAGAGCTTTTGAATTGACTGTTTTTCCAAAAAGAAAGCAAACTTATCCCCCCTCATCAGTCGCTTACGCGACAGCTTCCCCCCGAGGGGAAGCCTTTTCGCAGGATTCCCTTCGCACTGCATAGCAAGGGAAATGGGCGATAATTTGAAGTATTATTTTCTACATGCAGTTGTATTTGCTATGTATGCACCGCGTAAAGAAGGCTTCCCCTCGGGGGGAAGCTGTCGCGTTCAGCGACTGATGAGGGGGATAAAATTCCGCCCTCAATATCCCCGTCCGTCATCAATGGGGATCTCTCCGACGGAAAGATCCCCACATTGTGATTTACTTCAGCATACCCGCAAGCACATCGCCTGCCGCCGCGAGCGCTTCCGCAGTCTTGGAAACTTCCTTGCCGCCCGCCATCGCGCTGTCGGGACGTCCGCCGCCCTTGCCGCCAACGGTTGCCGCAATCGCGCCGACCAGCTTGCCCGCGTGTGCGCCTGCCGCGACTGCCGCCTTGCCTGCAACCGCCAACAGCTGCACGCCGTCCGCTTTCCGCATGGCAAGCACTGCCACAACGTCCTCCTGCCGCGCTTTGATCTCGTCGCCGAGACTCCGGAGCGCGTCGGGGGCGATTTCGCCGAGGTCTGCGGTCACCAGACGAACCGCGCCGACCTTGTTCGCCTTGGCAAGCAGATCGTCCATTCCGGAGTTTGCAAGCTTTGCGTTCAGCCCGTCGATCTCCTTCTTTGCCGCCGACAGTTCGCCGAGAACCTGCGCCGCGCGCGCGGGGACATCCGCGACCTTCTGCGCCTTAAGTGCCTTTGCCGCGTCGTTCAGCAACGCATTCTTCTCGGCAAGCAGTGCGAGGATGCCCTCGCCCGTTACCGCCTCGATTCTGCGCACACCCGCCGCGACCGACGCCTCGGAAACAATCTTGAACATTCCGATTTTCGCCGTATTGTCGAGGTGCGTACCGCCGCAGAATTCGATGGAGTGCTCGCCCATGCGCACCACGCGGACGGTCTTTCCGTACTTCTCGCCGAACAGCGCCATTGCGCCCAGTTTCTTCGCTTCGTCGATCGGCATCTCGGTCATACTACCCGGTTGCGCCGCGAAAATATCCGCATTGACCAACGCCTCAACCTGCGCCAGTTCCTCGGCGGTCAGCGCCGCGAAATGCGTGAAGTCAAAGCGGCAGACCGTATCCGAAACGTATGAGCCCGCCTGCTCGACATGGTTGCCGAGCACCCGCCGCAGGGCGCTCTGGAGCAGATGGCAAGCCGAGTGGTTGCGCATGATCGCCATTCTGCGATGCGCGTCAACCGCCGCCGTGACAGTATCGTCCTTCTTCAGGATGCCGTCCGCGACCGTGCAGAGGTGAATATACACGCCGTCGCTCTTCTTGGTGTCGGTCACGTTCAGAACCGTCTTGCCGACGGTCAGCGCTCCCGTGTCGCCCACCTGACCGCCACCCTCGCCGTAGAACGGCGTGCGGTCGAGAACCACCGAGCATTCCCCTTCGGAAATCTCGTCCACATTCATGCCGTCCGCGAGAATCGCCAGCACGTGCCCCTCGTCGGTCAGCTTTTCATAGCCTGTGAACACCGTTTTTTCCAGTCCCTTGATAAGACTGCCCGTGGCGTTCGACCAGCCCGAAATATTCGCTCTCGCCTCTCTTGCGCGAACCTTCTGCGCCTTCATCAGTTCGTCGAACTTCGCGTCGTCAAGCGACAGCCCCGCTTCCTCGGCGATTTCCCGCGTCAGGTCGATCGGGAAGCCGAAGGTATCGTACAGCTTGAACACGTCCTCGCCCGAAAGCTGCGTTTTGCCCGCTTTCTTCGCGTCCTCAATCATGCCCGAGAGGATCGACAGACCCGCGTCAATCGTTGCGTCAAAGCGTTCCTCCTCCATGGCAATCACCTTGAGGATATAGTCGCGCTTCTCGTCCAGTTCGGGGTATGCGCGGTCGGATTCGCCGATCGCAACCTTGCAAAGTTCGGGCAGGAAGGAGTGGTTGATGCCGAGCAGTTTTCCGTGGCGGCAGGCTCTGCGCAGAATGCGGCGCAGGACGTATCCTCTGCCCTCGTTGGAGGGAATCACGCCGTCCGAAATCATGAACATTGCCGAGCGGATGTGGTCGGTCACCACGCGAATGGAAATATCGGTTGTCGCATCCTTGCCGTAGGTCTTGCCCGCAACGGCGCAGACCGAATCCAGTATCTTGCGGATGGAGTCGACCTCAAACATGTTATCCACGCCCTGCATTACGCACGCGAGGCGTTCCAGTCCCATGCCCGTATCGATGTTCTTCTGCTTCAGTTCGGTATACGTGCCGTCACCCATGTTGTTGAACTGCGAGAACACGTTATTCCAGATTTCCATATAACGGTCGCAATCGCAACCGGGTTTGCAGTCGGGCGAGCCGCAACCGTACTTTTCGCCGCGGTCAAAATAAATCTCCGAGCAAGGACCGCAAGGCCCTGTCCCGTGCTCCCAGAAGTTATCCTCTTTGCCGAGCCGCACGACGTGCGCGGGGTTCACGCCCACCTTGTCCACCCAGATGTGGTAGGCTTCCTCATCGTCCTGATAGATGGAAGGCCAGAGCAGATCGGACGGAATCTCCAACACGTCGGTCAGAAACTCCCATGCCCACGGAATCGCCTGCTCCTTGAAATAGTCGCCAAACGAGAAATTCCCCAACATTTCAAAGAAAGTTCCGTGCCGCGCGGTGTGTCCCACGCGCTCGAGGTCGGGTGTGCGGATGCACTTCTGGCAGGTTGTCACGCGGTGTCTCGGCGGTTCTTCCTCGCCCGTGAAGAATTTCTTCATCGGCGCCATGCCCGAGTTGATAAGCAACAGGGATTTATCGTTGATCGGAACTAACGGAAACGAGGGCAAGCGCAGATGCCCCTTGGATTCAAAGAACGAGAGGTACTTCTCCCGCAAATCGTTAAGCGACGTCCATTTCATGGGTAAACAGTCCTTTCCTTTTTTCACTACGGAAAAATTACAGATATCTATAGTATATCACATTCCCCTCCGCTTGTCAACCTTTTCAGACAAAAAGACACACGGGAAAGACCTCGGGCGTTGCCCGAACCCACTTAGGGAACTTCTTAGAAGAAGTTCCCTAAGAACCCTCAAGAATTTCACCACAGGGCGGAATTCCGTAGGGAATTCCGCCCTGTGGTGAAAGTTTTTGGGGATTTTTAAGGGACTTTTTTAAAAAGTCTCTTAAATGGGGCTTGGGGCAACGCCCCAAGGTCTCCCCCGTGTTTATTTTTTCTTGAAGATGCGGGCAACGGCGACGTCGGCGGCGGCTACAATTGCAGCCGTGATAGCCATCGCGCGGAGGGAAGCACCGGAAGTCTTTTGGAATTCAAAGACGTCCACAGGCTCGGTGTCCTTCTTGTTGCGCAGGATTTCGTAACGGTAAGTCGTCGTAGCGCGAATGTAGGGGTTTCCGTTTGTCGCCCGCATGTCATCCGCAATGCGCTCGGAAAGCGCGCGGCAGTTCTCGCGCAGAGCGTTCAGACGGTCGCGCAGACTCACAGCCATTCCCGCGTCCTCCGGCACAAAACCGTCCGGATCAACAGAGAATTCCGGATCAAAATCATCTCCGTCATCCATGCGGCAGGCTTCGGCTTCCGCGGCGTTTTCCTCGGCGGCGCGCTCGTCTGCCTGCGCGTTCAGATCCGCTTCGGTCACCTCGTCCGGCTCATCGGCAAAGAACCGGATCTCATCCTGCATTTCGGCAGATGCCTCGGCTTCGGAATAGTCGGGAGCAGCGTTTACATTCTTCTCGTCATTGTATTCCATCTTTTCTTCCTCCGTTTCTCATCGTATCGGAATCGGTCTTTCCTTATATCTTATGCAATCAGCTTTTGCCCAGATTCACCGTTACGATGAAACCTTTCATGTTGTCGCCCGAAATGGTGTACGGATAGTTCTCCGGCACAGGCACTGACATTGTGCCCTCTGCGGTCGCTTCCACGTAGTAAACCTCGTAAACCGCGTCCTTCGCATTGACCTTCTCGCCCGCCGCATTCAGAAGCAGATGCGACTTGGAGTAGGTGTAATCCGACTGCAACAGGTTCAGATAAGCCTCCAGCGTAATCCCTTGACTTGTGATATACCCCGCATGCGGAACGCCGACATAGCGGAACACGTTCGTGCACCCGCTTGCGCCGGTTTCGGAAGCTTTCTCGTTCGGGAAGCGCTGAATGATGCCGAATCTCGCACCCTCGGAAATCAGCTTCTTGCAGGTGTCCGACCTCAGCGAAACGTCCATATCGTTGTCAATACTTGCGGAAAGTCCGACCTGTTGGTCGTAATTCCCGTTGTTGACAGAGGATTCCTGCTGATAGCCCGCCCGAACGAGCAACTGCTCATCCGTCTGGTTGTAGTGGTAAGTCAGCAAATCGCCCATCGCCTTCGCGGCTTCGGGAATCATATAGTAATTCTTGCTGTTGGGAAGCACATAGTAAGGATACGTGTTTCCGACCATCACACGGTACGTCATCAGCGAGTAAGCGTTTTTCTCGTTCTCGGTCATATCTTCGATACGGGTTTCCGGATAACGGTAGGAATGCGTCTCGTTGACAAGGATCAGATTGCCGCGGTAAACACTGATATTCGCGCTCTCGTCCCACGGCAGAACCTCCCGCGAGACGTATTTCACCTTGCCGGAATTTCCGCCACCGCCGCCGGTTGACACATTGTGTCCGATCTGGCAGAACAGGAACACAAGCCCCGTCAGCGCAAGCACGAGAATGAGCGCACAGATCGTAAGCAGGAGAATGCGCGCTTCCTGCAACCGCTTGAGCCTTGCGGAGCGGTTGGAGCGTTGAAGCGTATTGAAGCTGCGCGGACCTGCGGAACGGTTGTTCATGCTTTCGGTTCTCCTTTCATCCGCGTGGTGTTACGCGCGTTTTTTTCAGTCGTCCAGAGCGTCCTTAATGGAGAAGTCCATTCTGCCCTTCTTGTCCAGACCGATATACTTCACCTTCACCACGTCGCCGAGTTTGAGAACATCCTCAACCTTGTCAATGCGGCGGGGCGCAATCTTGGAAATGTGCACCATTCCCTCTTTGCCCGGCGCGTACTCCACGAAGCAACCGAACTCCTTGATGCCCGTAACGGTTCCGGTGTAAACCGCGCCGACTTCCGGCTCAAAGACGATTGCGTCGATGCATGCCTTGGCAGCCTTTGCCTGTGCGTCGTTGACCGCCGCGATGTGGATGGTTCCGTCATCGTCGATGTCGATCTTCGCGCCCGTGTCCGCCACGATCTTCTGAATCACGGCGCCGCCCTTGCCGATGACCTCGCGGATCTTGTCGGGGTCAATCTTCATGGTGGTCATCTTCGGTGCGTACTTCGACACCTCCGCGCGCGGTGCGGGAATTGCCTTGAGAAGCACTTCGTCGATGATATAATCACGGCCGATATGGGTCATTTCGAGTGCCTTTTTGATGATTTCGGGGGTCAGACCGTCGATCTTGAGGTCCATCTGAATCGAGGTGATACCCGCATGCGTACCCGCGACCTTGAAGTCCATATCGCCGTAGAAGTCCTCGAGTCCCTGAATGTCGAGCATGGTATCCCACGAGCCGTCCTCTGCGGTAATCAGACCGCAGGAGATACCCGCAACGGGCGCTTTGATCGGCACACCCGCGTCCATGAGCGCGAGGGTCGAGCCGCAGACCGAACCCTGCGAGGTCGAGCCGTTGGAGGACACAACGTCGGACACCAGACGGATGGCATACGGGAACTCTTCTTCGGAAGGAAGTACGGGAACGAGCGAACGCTCTGCCAGTGCGCCGTGACCGATCTCGCGACGTCCGGGGCTTCTCACGGGCTTTGCTTCACCCGTCGAGAATCCGGGCATGTTGTAGTGGTGCATATAACGCTTGGAGGTCTCGCTGTCGATGCCGTCGAGCATCTGCGCCTCAGACAGTGTGCCGAGCGTTGCGGCGGTCATAACCTGCGTCTGACCTCTCGTGAACAGACCCGAGCCGTGTACGCGCGGAAGCAGACCGACTTCAGCCGCCAGCGGGCGGATCTGATCCATTCTTCTGCCGTCAACGCGCTTCTTATCCACCAACAGCCAACGGCGGACGATCTTCTTCTGAATCTTATAGACCAGTTCGTCCATCATGCCGGGCAGATCGGGATATTTCTCGGTAAACTTTTCAAGGATTGCGTCCTTGATCGGCACCATCTTGGTGTCGCGGACGTTCTTGTCGTCGGTGTCGAGCGCTTCCATCACGTCCTTTTCGCAGAACGCGAAGATTTCGTCGAACATATCGTGGTCGAGTTCGCAGGACGGGTACGCAAACTTCGGCTTGCCGATTTCGTCAATGATGCCGTTGATAAAGACCAACAGATCCTTGATTTCTTCGTGCGCCTTCATGATGGCTTCGTACATCGTCTCGTCGCTGACCTGATTTGCGCCCGCTTCGATCATCACGACCTTCTTCATGGTCGCGGCAACGGTCAGCTGCAGGTCGCTCTTCTTCTGCTCCTCGGCGTTGGGGTTGACCACAAGCTTGCCGTCAACCAGACCCATGAACACGCCGCCGATCGGTCCGTTCCACGGAATATCCGAAATGGACAGCGCGATGGACGCGCCGATCATTGCGGTAATCTCGGGTGAGCAGTCGGGATCAACCGACATCACGGTCAGCGTCAGCGCCACATCGTTGCGCAGATCCTTCGGGAACAGCGGACGGATGGGACGGTCGATCACGCGGGAGGTCAGAACCGCCTTTTCGGACGGCTTGCCTTCTCTCTTGAGGTAGCCGCCGGGAATCTTGCCCGCGGCATACATTCTTTCGTCAAAGTCGACCGACAGCGGCAGAAAATCGATTCCGTCGCGCGGCTTCTCGGAAGCGGTTGCACAGCAGAGCACTGCGGTTTCGCCGTAGCGGCAAAGAACCGAGCCGTTTGCCAGTCCCGCCATTTTGCCGGACTCGATAACAAGCGGTCTGCCCGCGAGCGTATAGCGGAACACCTTATAGTTCTTGAACTCCATGGGTGTGCTGATAGGGTTGGACATGATTTTTTCCTCCATAAAATATAGGTTTCGTCCCACGGAGGTTTAGCACTTAACGGCGCGCGCAAACGGCTTGTCCGCTTCTGCCCGCGGTTAACTGCTAATCGACCGTAAGACGATGGATTCCGGAACGAAACAGCAGGGAGCAGGAGCAGTAGCTTCTGCCGCTGCTCTCTGCTCCTCGGTGATTATCTTCTCAGACCCAGTTTGCTGACAATGGCACGGTAGCGCTCAATATCGTTGTTCTGGAGATAGTTGAGCAGATTCCGTCTGTGTCCGATCATCTTCTGCAGTCCGCGACGGCTGTGGAAGTCCTTCTTGTTCTGCTTGAGGTGCTCGGTCAGGGTGTTGATGCGGGAGGTCAGAACTGCGATCTGAACCTCGGGCGAACCGGTGTCGCCCTCGTGGGTTGCGTACTGGCTGATAATTGCCTGCTTTTCGTCTTTGGTCATCATGGTAAGTTTCCTTCACCTTTCAAAAAAAATTTTGATGCGCAAGGCTCAGCAACCGGCGGGTGAAGGACTGCGGCGGCAAGCGCCCACAGCCTGTATCCGGAAACCGGGCAAGCGTCATACGAAAGTATTATAACACACTTTCCCTCTTTTGTAAATAGCTTTTCCGAAAAAAACCGAAAATTTTCATGTCAGTCCTTCACAAACTCCCGATAAATCGCCCGCAGAGCCAATTCAAGATCCTTTTCCTCGACTCCGACAATGATATTCAGCTCGCTTGACCCCTGGTCGATCATGCGGATATTGACCCCCGCGCCCGAGATGGCGTCAAAGACCCGCGCCGCCGTTCCTCTCGCCTTGACCATGCCCCGCCCCACCACGGCAAGCAGAGCAAGCCCGTCCTCGCAGACGATGCTGTCGGGGCGGCAGATGCGGTTGATGGAGGCGATCAGTTTCTCCCGCCTGCCTTCCAGTTCGCCGCTTGCCACAATCACGCTCATGGTATCCACGCCGGACGGCAGATGCTCAAAGGAAATCTCGTTGTCCTCCAACACATCCAGCATCTTGCGCGCAAAGCCGATTTCGGAGTTCATCATGTCCTTTTCCACCGAAATGACCGAAAAGCCCTTCTTCCCCGCAATGCCCGTGATAACGGTCTTTGCGTCGTATTCGTTCGTTCCCGCAACGATCATCGTCCCCGGTGCTTCCGCGTCGTTGGTGTTCCGGATATTGATGGGGATTCCCGCCGCGCGCACGGGGAAAATCGCTTCCTCATGCAGAACCGACGCGCCCATATACGAAAGTTCCCGCAACTCGCGGTAGGTCACCGTGCGGATCGGGCGCGGATTTTCCACAATGCGCGGGTCTGCCATCAGACACCCCGAAACGTCGGTCCAGTTCTCGTAAAGTTCCGCTTCCGCCGCCTCGGCAACAATCGATCCCGTAATGTCCGACCCGCCGCGCGAAAAGGTGCGGATCGTTCCGTTCGGCATCACGCCGTAGAAGCCCGGAATGACCGCGCGTTCATGCTTTTTCAGTTCTTTCCGCAGTTCTTCCCGCGTTTTTTCGGCGTCGAAGCAGCCGTTTTCCTTGAAGAAAATGAACGACTCCGCGTCGATGAAATCGTATTTCAGATACTTTGCCAGAATCAGCGACGACAGATACTCCCCGCGGCTTGCGGCGAAATCCCGCCCCGTGTGGTGATTGATGCCGTCGCAGATATACGCCAGTTCGCCCGCTATATCGTAATTCAGACCGAGGTCGCGGATAATCGCGTTGTAACGCTCGGCAATCTTTGCAAAATAATCGGTGATATCCTCCCGCGCACGCGCCATTTCGTAGCAGCGGTAGAGCATATCGGTCACCTTGATATCATCGGGGGTTCGCTTTCCGGGCGCTGACGCAATCACATATCTGCGCGCGGAATCCGCGCGCACGATTTCGGCAACTCTGCGGAACTGTGCGGCATCCGCCAAGGATGATCCGCCAAATTTCACCGTTTTGATTCCCATGGTTCTCCTCTTTTCATACTTGTTTTTGTTTATTACTTACATACCATTATTATATATATCTTTTTCCGATTTGTCAAGAATATTTTTTCTGTTTGAATACTCATGCGCAATTTTTGTCAAAGTGAACAAACGGAACGTAAAAAAGAAAAAAAATAAATCATTTTTTCCATTGCAAAAGCGAAAAAAGTGTGCTATACTGTTAGGGAATCAAAAAATCGAAAAGGAGCACAGTTATGAAAATTTCCACAGATACAGTCTTTTTTCCCGATTTCTCAAACCTTGCGGAAGCACTCCCGCTGATCCGCGATGCGGGCTTTGACTGCTTTGACCTCTCCCTGTTCGGTATGCTGTCCGATGATGACAAATTCAACGGTCCCGATTATGTTGCAAAAGCAAAAGAACTGCGAAAAATCGCAGACGGTTGCGGCATTCCCTGCAACCAGTCGCATGCACCGTTTCCGGTCACTTATCCGAACGACACGCCCGAGCATATTGAAGCCAACGGAAAACTGCCGGACAAAGTCCGTCGCTCGCTGGAGGTTGCCGCCATTGTCGGTGCCAAAGCAATCGTGGTACATCCGGTACACCATCTGCACTGGTCGGACTGCGCCGAAGAACTGAAAGAACTGAACCGCGTATTCTATACCTCTCTTCTCCCCTACTGCCGCGAATACGGAATCCGCGTAGCGGTAGAGAATATGTGGCAGCGGAATCGCTACGGCAACGGCATCATTGATGCGGCTTGCTCTCGCCCCGATGAGTTCGTTGCCTACATGGAAATGCTCGACCCCGAGTGGTTTGTCGCCTGCCTTGACATCGGGCACTGTCTGCTGACCGATCACGCACCAGCTGACATGATTCGCGCGCTGGGGCACAAGCACCTGCACGCGCTCCACGTCCACGACAATGACGGCATCGCTGACTTTCACGAGCTTCCGTTCCAGCCCAGGCACGCAAAGGTCGATTGGGAAAGTGTGACCGACGCGTTGGCGGAAATCGATTACGACGGTGAACTGACACTGGAATCCGACAACTTCCACAGAAATATCCCGCGCGAATTGCTCCCCGCAACGCTCCGCTACATGGCAGAGGTCGCGCGCTACCTCGCAAACGAGGTAGACCGCAAGAAGGCGGCGAAATAAGCCCGAACGGGGATGGATTGAGCGTTCTCGGAAATTTTACCCATTTGATAAGATGAAATTTATCCCCCCTCATCAGTCGCTTACGCGACAGCTTCCCCCCGAGGGGAAGCCGACTTTACGAGGTACAAACACAGCGAACCAAACTCTGGGAAGCTGCCGGAGTTGTAAGAAGCGATCAAAAAACAAAAAGACAAGCGGTTTTCAGATTTTCGCCGCCTGTCTTTCTGTATAAAACAACGAAAAACCTTTTGCAAAAGGCTTCCCCTCGGGGGGAAGCTGTCGCGTAAGCGACTGATGAGGGGGGATGAATCCATACCCCCAAATAGCTTTTCCCCTTTTTTACCCCTCGATTTTCCACGCATGGGTTTCCAGATCAACGGTCACGCGCGCCTGTCTGCCGTCCAGTTCGCGGGCAAAGGTCAGCGCGCGGTTTCCCTGCGCGAGGTTGCGATAACCGCCATAACTCCAGATGCGATCCGATTTCCGCATCCGGATCAGCGAGGCAATCCGCTCGGTCAGTTCGTTCCATTCAGGCGCTTCGGGACAGGGGCGCAGGGCGGGATCTCCGTCCTCTTTTCGTCCCGTCATCCCCCATTCGCTCCCGTAATAGATCGTGGGAACACCCGGTTCGGTCAGGAGCAGAACCCACGCAAGCGGCAGGCAGTCGACGTCCTTCAGAATGCTTGCAATCCGCGTCACGTCATGGTTGTCGAGGAACGTCAGCAGATGTTTGCCGCGATAGATGCACCACTGCTCAGGTCCGAACTGGCGGTTGAGCGAATAGGAAAGTTCCCAAAGGTTCTCCGAATTGATTGCCGAATACAGGCTTTTGTAGTTTTCATAGTTGGTGCAGCTGTGGAGCATCCGATCGTTGACCAACAGGTTATAATCCCCGAACAGCACCTCGCCGATGAGCGGGAAATCAGGCTTCAGACCGTCGCAGAACGCGCGCAGGGCGGCAAGGAAATCACGGTCGAGCGAGTACGCCACGTCAAGGCGCAGACCGTCGATTCCGAATTCCTCCACCCAGAACCGCACCGCGCCGAACAGATAGTCGCGCACTGCGGGGTTGCGCAGGTTGAGTTTGACCAGTACGAAGTGTCCTTCCCACCCTTCGTACCACAGCCCGTCCCCGTAGGCATTGTTGCCGCCGAAATTGACGAAAAACCAATCGCGGTAGGGTGACATCTCCCGCTTTTCGAGGACATCCAGAAACTGCGGGCATCCGCGCCCGACGTGGTTGAACACGCCGTCAAAAATCACGCGGATGCCGTTTTCGTGTAGGTCGCGGCAGAGGGACTTCAGATCGTCGTTTGTTCCGAGCCGCGTATCCACGCGGAAAAAGTCGCGCGTGTCGTAGCCGTGACGGTCGGATTCAAAGAGCGGCGAAAAATACACGCCGTCCACCCCGAGCCGCTTCAGATGCGGAATCCATTCCCGCACTTTGTCCAGACGGTGCGCGGGAATTCCGTCATTCTCCCCGGGCGCGCCGCAAAAACCGAGCGGATAAATCTGGTACAAAACCGCTTCGTCAATCCACATTATCTGTAATCTCCTTTCCGAACGGAGCTTCCGACACAAGTTGAACGGGCGGATGCTCCCGATAGGCGGGCAAAGTAATCGAGCGACACCAGAGTGAGATATCCCGCCCTGCCGGATTCGCTTCGCCGCCATAGCGACGGTCGCCGAAGAGCGGCAGACCGCGCGAGGCAAACTGCACGCGGATCTGGTGCGTTCTGCCGGTTTGCAGGCGGACTGCAATCATCGCGCGCGGGTGACCGCTCTCCGCGTCGATCCATGTTCCGAGTGTGCGGTAGGTCAGGATTGCCTCCTTCACGCCGCCACGCGCCTTCTTCACCACATAGGATTTGTTTTTTGCGCGGTCATAATACAAAAGGTCGCGCAATTCTCCCGCTTCGTTCGCAGGCTTGCCGCACAGGATTGCCACATATTCCTTTTCCAGTGCATGCTCCCGCACAAGCGCCGAAAAGAACGCCGCCGCTTCGGGGGTGCGCGCATAGAGCATTACGCCGCCCACGCCGCGATCCAAACGGTACACGGGCGCGAGAAACCCCGCGTTTTCCGCTTTCAGCAGATTGCAGAAGCCGCTCCCGTCCGCCGTTTCCTCGCTGCACAGCGCAGGCGGCTTGACTACGGCAATGTAATCCGCGTTCCGAATCAGATATTCCGTCATTCCGTCTCCTTCCGAAAGGTATAAGGTATATTTATGTTACCAAACGATCCGCTCACACGGGAACTTCTTTGCGCCGCGCTCGGAAAATCCGCGCCGCAATCGGTCATTTTCAGCGAGGTCACACCCTCCACCAACGACGAAGCCAAACGCGCCTTTGCCGACGGGCTGAACATGCCCACACTGTTTGCCGCCGCAGAGCAGACTGCGGGCAGAGGGCGCATGGGGCGGCGCTTTCTCTCCCCTGCCGGTTCGGGCGTGTATTTCTCCCTCTTTGTCCCGCTGACCGAACCGCCGCGTTCGGTGCTTTACGCCACCTGCGCCGCAGGCGTTGCGATGCGGCGCGGCATTCTTGCCGCCACCGGGTGCGATACGCGCATCAAATGGGTCAACGACCTGCGCTTCCGTGACCGCAAGGTCTGCGGCATTCTTGCCGAAACCCCCGCCATGGGCGACCGCTACGGGTTGATTATCGGCGTTGGAATCAATCTGCGCCCCATCGCCTTTCCGCCCGAACTTGCCGGAATCGCGGGAAGCCTTGAGAACACCGACTGCCCGCGCGCCGCGCTGATTGCCGCCTGCGTGCGGGAACTTTTGGAAATTCTCTCCGCCCCCGCCGACGCGTGGTTGGAGGAATACCGCGCCAACTGCTGTACGCTCGGGCAACCGGTACGCCTGTTGCGGAACGGAGAAGAATTCGCGCATGGCGTTGCGGAAGATATCCGCGCGGACGGCGCGCTGCTCCTGCGCACGGCGGACGGCGGGCTGTTGCCGGTCACCTCGGGCGAGGTTTCGGTCCGATAACAAAGCCGCGGAGGTTGCGGGGTTTCCCCTCTGCCTCCGCGGTTCTTTTCATACGGTCAGGTTACAAACTATTGATAAATTATTAACAATAGAGCCGGAAGAAAAACAAGCTGTCAGTCAAGCGCTTTGATTTTCGCAAGGCACTCGGGGCAGATGCGCTTCTGATTGAAGTAGACCAGATTATCCGCATTGGTGCAAAAAATGCATGCGGGATGGTATTTTTGCAGAATGATGCGGTCTCCATCGGTATAGATTTCCAACGAGTCACGGGTCTCAATGTCCATGTTCTGTCTGATTTCTGCGGGAAGCACGATTCTCCCCAGTTCATCAACCTTTCTCACCATTCCTGTTGATTTCATAGCATTCCTCTCCTTAAAAATTCTGTTATTCGGCAGAAGTTCCGCCGACATCTACATTATACCCTTTATTTCCCTGTTTGTCAAGTACATTTTTGGCGAATTCTGGAATATTTGCAAAAAATATATATGTTTTTCTTATTTGCGGATTTTTGTTCACATATGAAACCGATTCGGGCTGTTTGAAGCGCGCGGGCTCGGGCAAATACTCCTGCGAAAGAGAGGGATGCAAGATGATAAAGGGTGCACAGAAGCAAATGATTGTGGTGCGGACGGGAAACAGCCCGTATTTTGACGAGGCGTATTTTGTCCTGCGCAGGGACATCCGCCCCGAAAAGCAGGAACGTCCCGATATTCTCTCGGAGGCGAACCGCATTCTCCACGAGAGCGGCGGCGGAAGCGGGCGGCGCTCCGCGCGGCGGAGACGGGAGGTTCTTTGGGCGCTTTTTGCCTTTGCGCTCGGGGTCGCGGTCGGAATCGCGGTGCATTTTCTGCTGTAAAATCCCGCGAAATCCATGCGCGGGAGGAGAAAATCGGAAAACCCCTTGACTTTTTCCCGAAAACGGAGTATAATAAAGAGACGATATGTGACCGTTTACCGGGAACGCGCGGGACGAGCGCGCGGTTTTCCTGTTTTGCGAACCTCATAGAGTACGACCCTGCGGCGATGTGCGTGGTCAGCCGCAGGCGAAAAACCAAACCGGGGAATACCGTGCTGTCCGGACGGCGTCGACGCGCCGCGGCGGATCGTGCGGTGTTTCCCTATGCCAATCCAAAACAACAAGTATAGAAAGAAAGGAAACAGAATGGCAAGAAGACCCAAAAAGGATAAAGAAAAGCCGTCGGGTAAGATTAGGATCATACCGCTCGGCGGACTTGGGGAAATCGGCAAGAACATGACCGTTGTGGAATACGACAACGACATGGTGGTCATCGATTGCGGACTCGGATTTCCCGACGACGATATGCCGGGCATCGATCTGGTCATCCCCGACATCACCTATCTCGAAGCGAACAAAGACCGCATCCGCGGAATTCTGCTGACCCACGGACACGAGGATCACATCGGCGCAGTTCCGTATGTTCTGCGGACGATCAACCCGCCCGTTTACGGAACGCCTCTGACGCTCGGGATCATCAAAAACAAACTGGAGGAGCACACGCTGCCGTGGAAGCCCGATCTGCGGACGGTCAAGGCAGGCTCGCGCGTCAAACTCGGCGCAATCGAGGCGGAGTTCATTCATGTGAACCACTCCATTGCCGACGCCTGCGCGATTGCGCTGCACACGCCGCTCGGAACACTGGTTCACACGGGTGACTTCAAACTCGACACCACCCCGATTGACGGCGACATGATGGACATCGTGCGCCTCGGCGAACTGGGGCGCGAGGGCGTGTTGATGCTGATGTGCGAATCCACCAACGCGGAACGTCCCGGGCACACGCCGTCGGAAAAGAAGGTCGGCGCGTCGCTCGAATATATTTTCTCAACGCACGAAAAGAAACGCATTATCATCGCCACATTCTCGTCCAATGTGCACCGCGTTCAGCAGATCATCGACACCAGTGCGCGGCATAAGCGCAAGGTTGCGATTACGGGGCGCAGCATGCTGAACATCGTCAGCGCCGCCATCGAACTGGGGTATATGAAAGTCCCCGCCGGCGTATTGGTCGATATCAACGAAATCAAGCGGTACAAGCCAAGCGAACTGACCCTCATCACAACGGGCAGTCAGGGCGAATCCATGTCGGCGCTCTACCGCATGGCGTTCTCCGACCACGCGCAGGTCTCGCTCGATTCCAACGATCTGGTGGTTCTCTCCGCCAGCGCGATTCCGGGAAACGAAAAGGACGTGGGGCGCATCATCAACGAGCTGTCCGCCAAGGACGTGGAAGTGCTGCACGACGCGGTGGTGGAAGTCCACGTTTCGGGACATGCCTGCCAGGAGGAACTGAAGCTGATGCAGGCGCTGACCAAGCCGAAGTATTTCATGCCGATTCACGGCGAGGCGCGACACCTTGTGGCAAACCGCGATCTTGCCCGCTATATGGGAATGAACGACCGCCACATTTTCCTCTCGGAAATCGGCAAGGTACTGGAGATCGACGCAAACGGTCCGCACTGGGCGGGCACTGTTCCCTCGGGACGTGTGTTGGTTGACGGCTACGGCGTGGGCGATGTCGGAAACATCGTGCTCCGCGACCGCAGACATCTGGCGCAGGACGGCTTGATCGTCGTCGTTGCAACCGTCGACTTCTACAACCGTCAGCTGATCTCGGGACCCGACATTGTATCGCGCGGATTCGTGTATGTACGGGAATCCGAAGAGCTGATGGAAGAAGCCAAGCAGATCGCGCTGGAGGCAGTCACCGACGCTCTGGACGATTGGGAAAATTCCGACCGGATGCTGCTGAAAAAGCGCGTCAAGGACGATCTGACCCGCTTCCTCTATAATAAGACCAAGAGAAAACCGATGATTTTGCCGGTTATCATGAATGTTTGACCCATTTTCAGATGATTTACACGCTTTCTTCACACGGTGAAGGTATAATAGCGGTAATATAAACTCTAAAAAGGAGAATCCATCATGGGAAAAGGAAACAGAAACAGACTTGACCGCGCCAAAGCGGCAACCGAACCGAAAAAGGCGTCCGCCAAAGCCAAAAAGACGCGCAAGCCGATGAGCAAAGCGCTCAAGGTCACCGTCGCGTGTGCGTTGGCGGTTCTGATCGTTTGCGGCATTGTTGTGAGCGCACTCTGGAACAACGGCGTGTTCCGTTCGCGGACGCCGCTTGTCAAGAGCACCACGGGCGACTACAACCTGACCAAAGCAAGCGCAACCTATCTGCTTTGGGAATCGCAGATCAACTATATGATCAGTCTCTACACGCAGTGGGGCATCATCAATTCCTCCAATGCGTCAAGCTACTACGGAAACATCCTTTCCAACTACCGCAGTTCCTTTGCAACCGAGGACGCGGTTGTCAAGGCGCTGAACCAGAGCAAGGATTCGCTGACGGGCTATGTGGCGGTCTGCGACATTGCGGACACGCTGGATGTCACACTGACCCGCGCGGAGATCAAGGAAGCCAAGGACAACGCGCTCACCGCCCTCAACACGTGGGTGAGCATCGCGGAGCAGACGGCTCTGGCAAACCTGCAGTCCGGCAGCACGGGCAGCGGCGACAGCAAAGTTGCCTACACCCAGAAGGACTACCGCAAGGATTCCTGCTCTTCGGTTAACGAATTTCTGAAGAAATACGTCAGCCCCGGAATCACAAAGCAGGACGTTATGGACGCCGCTGTGGTTGCCGCGCTTTACAACAAGGCGCTGACCGAAAAGAACGAGCGAATCGAAGCCTCCCTCATTGAAAACGGCGTGATGACCGCCGAGGCACTGGAAAAGTACCGCGACAACAACAAGGCGGACTTCTTCTCCACCGATTACCTGCAGTATGTGACCGAGGACGCCGAGCTGATCGAGGCGCTGAAGAACATCACGGCGGACACCGAGGACGAGAAGATCAAGGAAATCAAGAAAACAATCGCAACTGCGGTTGCGGAAAAGGTTTACCCTGCCCTCTTCAACAAGTACGCAACGGGTGCAAATGCGGAAGCGACCGAACTTTACAACAAGATCAAGGACGGCGGCGAGTTCACCGAAGAAGTGCTCACCGGCTACGGTCTGACCTACTGCAAGGATACGCTTGCCGACGATATCGGCACGGACAAGGTGAAGTCGTGGATCACCGATTCCTCCAGAAAAGAGAACGACTATGACACCGTCGCGGTTGCAGAGGACGGTATTTACGTGGCGGTATTCCTCTCCAAGGAGACCAAGGACAGCAAGGATTATTACACCTACGCGCTCAAGAAGTGCGATCTGACCGAAGCGCCCGATACCTATCGCGACACGGAATTCAAGAAGGATCTGATTCAGTCGGTTCTGGTGAAGCTGGAACTTGCGGAGGGCGAAGAGATCTACAAGTCCGGAGACAAGCCCGCCGACGACGAGGAGAGCGAGGACAAGAAGGAACTGATTACGGCAGGCGCTGCGATTGTCGGCGACATGAGTGCCGAAGTCAGCACCGCGCTGTCCGTTAAGACCGACAAGTACACGGCAGAGAGCATCAAGGACGACAAGGACGAGCGCGACGACTACCTGCAATGGATGTTCGGCACGGAGGAAGGCGACAACAAGGCTGACCCTGCGGCAACCGGTGACACGAAGGTCATCGAAAAGACCGAAGGCTCGGGTGACGACGAAAAGACAACCTACACCTTCTACGTTCTGGTGGACGCGATGAAGCTGGACGACGAAACGGCAATCTGGGGCGGTTACCTGAAGTTCACGGGTGACGAAGAGACCCGCAAGAAGTCGGCTGAAGAAGCGATGCAGAAGCTTTACAAAGACGGCGCGCAGCTGACGGGCGTTGAGTTGTGGCGCGCGTTGCAGGAGTTGGGCGCAACCGTGGATTACGGGTTCGAGTCCTCCGACCTCTCCGCTATGACCGCGCTTTCGGACTGGTTGTTTGATGACAGCCGCTCCAACGGCACGATGGCAATTGTTTCGGGCAAGGAGAAAGAGAGCAGTTCTTCCTCTTCCGCATCCTCTACGGCAACCGAGATTGATGTAACCTACCTCGCGGTTCTGATTGAGCAGACCGAATGCTGGAAGGCGACGGCGTTCTCGGGATGCATTTCCGAGCAGCGCAACGACTGGCTGGAAGAGTGCAGAAAGGGCTACGATCTGAACTACGATCTGATTGAAAAGATCACCGAAACTGAGACCGACGCAGAAAGCTGATCAGCTGATTGCTATGACACAACACAGGATGGCACGGAGTTGTTCCGTGCCATTTTGTGGGAGTGGGAATATACTGAAAATGAATACTCAGACAGGAGCACGGGATGACATGATACTGAATGCCAAGCAAACAACCGTTGCCTACCGTTGCCCGCATTGCGGCGCGGGGGTTCTTTCCGCCGTCGGGCTGTTCTCGCTGAACGCCGACATGATTAAGCTGAAATGCGATTGCGGCAAGAGCGAAATGACGGTTACGAGCCGTCACGACGGAAAATTCGATCTGACTGTTCCCTGTATGTTTTGCCCTACGCCCCATCGCTTCACGGTCACGCCCACGCTCTTTTTCGACAAGGATTTATTCTGTCTCCCCTGCCCTTACACGGGATTCAACATTGCGCTGACGGGAGAAGTGAACCACGTCAAGGCGGAGTTGGCGCGAACCGAGTTGGAATTGATGGATCTGATGGAAAAGAGCGGAATGGAGAATTTTGACCGTTTCCACGATGACGAAGAGGCGCTCTCCGACCCGCAGATACAGGACATTGTAATGTTTGTTATCAACGACATGGACGCGGAGGGAAAGATTTACTGTCGCTGTCCGCGCGACTCCGCAGACCGTCACTATGACGCGGAGATCACGCCGGACGGAATTCTGGTAACCTGTCGGGGTTGCGGTGCGAAGCGGCTGATTCCGACCGACTCCCGTCTCGGCGCGCACGCTTTCCTGACAGCAGACTCGTTACATTTGGAGTAAGGTTGTGGGGAGTAGGGAAAGACCTTGGAGGCGCAGGGAGACCCCTTTCGTAGGGGTCTCCCTACCCTCCAAGCCTCCCTGACCCTCCCCGAACTTCCCCCATGTCCCCGCCCTTTAAGAAGCGAAAATTCGGTTCGCTTTTTGAGAGTGGCGGGGACTTGGGGGAAGTTTTTTGTCGTTTGGGGGAGGTGCGGATTTGTTGCAACGTGCGGCTATCGCGCTCCTTGGGTGGGTGGGATGCGTGAATTTTTGTAAGCGTTATGTAGGAGGAATTTTATCCCCCCTCATCAGTCGCTTACGCGACAGCTTCCCCCCGAGGGGAAGCCCTCTTTACACCGTGCGAACATAGCAAACACAATATTAAATAGCAAATAATGCTTCAAATTTTCGTCCGTTCATCTTGTTGTGTAGTGCAAAAGAAATCTTGCAAAAGGCTTCCCCTTGGGGGGAAGCTGTCGCGCTCGCGACTGATGAGGGGGGATAAATCTCCGCTCACCACAGGAATGTTATCTGCTGAAAGGTTTCGAGCCACTGACCATCGGGAATCCCGCCGGTACAAGTATCCTATTTCCCTTGACTTTTCCCCCATCATGTGTTACAATATAGGTAGAAACGAGGTGAGCGGATATGGACAAGGAAGCGATACTGGTCAGCGCTTGTTTATTGGGTGTTCCCTGCCGATATGACGGGGCGTCGAAGCCCTGCTCTGCGGTGGAGAACTTACGGGCGCACTATCGGTTGATTCCGATCTGCCCCGAGCAATCGGGCGGTTTGCCAACGCCGCGCCCCGCGTCCGAAATCGGGACGGACGGGCGCGTGCGGAATCGTCTCGGAGCGGATGTCACGGCGGAATATCTTGCGGGAGCGGAAGCGGCTTTGCGGATCGCGCAGGAAAACGATTGCCGTTTGGCGGTTCTGAAGGAGAAAAGTCCTTCCTGCGGCGTTGGGAAAGTTTACGACGGCAGTTTCAGCGGAAAATTGGTCGCAGGAGACGGAATTACGGTTCAATTGTTGCGGGAACACGGCGTCCGGGTCATCGGAGAGAGCGGAATTTCCGGGTTGATAGCCGAAAAAGTTGTATAATTTTTCTGTTTTCGTTATTTTTCATCCGAATTTCATCAGTCAGAAATCACAAATTTCAAAAAAAACGCAAAAAAGGATTGACAAAACCGCGCTCTCCTTGTATAATATAGGATGGTTAGCAAGGGCTAACCATTGATTGATCCATTGGGTTAGTAAATACTAACCAATGGTAACGAATCGGAAAGGATGGATTCTATGATGCCGCTGATCGTTGCCGATATGGGAACGCCGCAAATCATCAAAAAGGTTGGCGGAAGTCCCGAGGTCAAACAGCATCTGGAGAATCTGGGCTTTGTGGTCGGAGGAACCGTGACCGTAGTCAACTCTATGGCAGGCAATCTGATTGTCAATGTCAAGGAATCCAGAATCGCCATCAGTCGCGAGATGGCACAGAAAATCATGATTTAACTTCTGAAAGGAGACAAAGCTATGAAAACACTGCGTGACACCAAGGTCGGAGAAACGGTCAAGGTCGTGCGGCTCAACGGAGAGGGTGCGGTCAAGCGCCGTATCATGGACATGGGGCTGACAAAGGGCACTGAAGTCTATGTCCGCAAGGTTGCCCCGCTGGGCGATCCGGTTGAGGTTCATGTGCGCGGCTACGAGTTGTCGTTGCGCAAAGCCGACGCCGAAATGGTCGAGGTCGAGTGATCCCCTGCTCCGAGGCATCCGCGATGTGCTCGGCGCAAATCAAAGTTAGTCAGGACTAATATGAAAGGAAAGAAGCAAAATGGAAAACAATATCCGCATTGCACTTGCCGGTAACCCTAACGCCGGTAAGACGACCCTGTTCAACGCGCTGACCGGCTCCAATCAGTTTGTCGGTAACTGGCCCGGCGTTACGGTCGAGAAGAAAGAGGGTAAACTCAAGGGGCACAACGATGTGATCATCACCGACCTGCCCGGTATCTACTCCCTCTCCCCCTACACGCTCGAAGAAGTTGTGGCAAGAAATTACCTCATCGCCGAGCGCCCCGACGCAATTCTCAACATCATCGACGGTACGAATCTGGAAAGAAACCTCTACCTCACCACGCAGCTGACCGAACTCGGAATTCCGGTTGTGGTTGCAATCAACATGATTGACGTGGTTCGCAAGAACGGCGACCAGATCAACATCGGCGAACTTTCCCGCCAGTTGGGCTGCAAGGTCGTGGAAATCTCCGCGCTGAAGGGCACGGGCATCAAGACCGCCGCAGAGGAAGCCATCAAGGCGGCGAAGGAAACCAAGACCGTTCCGATGCACAGCTTCTCGGGTTGCGTGGAGCACGCGATCGCGCACATCGAGGAAGCCGCTGTTCACGGTCTGCCCGAGGAACAGCAGAGATGGTACGCCATCAAGATCTTTGAGCGCGACGACAAGGTGCTCGCGCAACTGAAGCTTGACCCGCAGATTCTCTCCCACATTGAAACCGACATCAAGGCGGCGGAAAAGGAGATGGACGACGACGCGGAAAGCATCATCACCAACGAGCGCTACATTTACATTTCCACCATCATCAAGAGTTGCTACAAAAAGAAGAACGCAGGCAAGGTTTCCACTTCGGATAAGATCGACCGCATTGTAACCAACCGTTGGTTGGGACTGCCCATCTTCGCGGCAATCATGTTCTTAGTTTACTACATCTCCATGGTCGCGGTCGGCGCTGCGGCAACCGACTGGACGAATGACGGTCTGTTCGGCGACGGTTGGTTCATGCTCGGCATCGGCAGAGGCGAGTTCGACGAAGCCGCAGGCGAGTACAGCGACGCGCTGAATGCGGTCAACGCATTCCTCGGCGACGACGCAATCGATCCCGAAGCGGATGACTTCGACGCAGACGCGGCTCTGGCGGCTCTGAAGGCTGTCACGGCGGAAGCGGGTTCGACCGCAACCGCAAAGGACGTCATCATTGACGAGGACACCTACGAACAGGCGGATCTGTTGGTTTACTACGACGTCATTCCCGAATCGGAAAAGAAGAACGACGGCGTAATCCAGATTTCCTACCTCGACGCTGTTGCTTATCTGGAAGAAAAGAACTTTGAAGCACCTTCCGAGGGCGATTTCGGCCCTTGGGTCCCCGGTATCCCCGCTCTGATCGGCGCGGGTCTGGAAAAGGCGGAAGCGCCCGAGTGGCTCTCCGGTCTGCTCCTTGACGGTATCGTTGCCGGCGTTGGCGCGGTGCTCGGCTTTGTTCCCCAGATGTTGGTTCTGTTCCTGCTCCTCGCATTCCTTGAGGCGTGCGGTTACATGGCGCGTATCGCGTTCGTTCTCGACCGTATCTTCCGCCGCTTCGGTCTGTCGGGTAAGTCCTTTATCCCGATGCTGATCGGTACCGGTTGCGGTATCCCCGGCATCATGGCTTCGCGTACCATCGAAAACGAGCGTGACCGTCGTATGACGATCATGACCACCACCTTTATCCCCTGCGGCGCGAAAGTTCCGTTCATCGGAATGATCGCAGGCGCTCTGTTCGGCGGCTCGGCTCTGGTTGCGACCAGCGCATACTTCATCGGTATGGCGGCAATCATTCTCTCGGGTATCATGCTGAAAAAGACCAAGATGTTCGCGGGCGATCCTGCTCCGTTCGTTATGGAGCTTCCCGCTTACCACCTCCCCACTGTCGGAAACGTTCTGCGGTCGATGTGGGAGCGCGGCTGGTCCTTCATCAAGAAGGCGGGTACGATCATCGCCCTGTCCACGATCGTTGTCTGGTTCACCAGCTACTTCGGCTTCACGGCAGACGGCTTCCGGATGCTTGCGGAGGATGAACTGGATCAGTCCATGCTCGCTGCGGTCGGCGGTGCAATCGCGTGGATCTTCAAGCCTCTCGGCTTCGGCACATGGCAGGCAACCGTCGCTTCCATCACGGGTCTGGTTGCAAAGGAAAACATCGTCGGTACGATGGGTATCCTCTACGGTGCTTCCGGCAATGTCTACCTCGCGCTTCAGGCAGCCTTCACGGGCGTCAGCGCGTATGCGTTCCTCGTGTTCAACCTGCTCTGCGCTCCTTGCTTCGCGGCAATCGGTGCAATCAAGCGTGAGATGAACAGCCCGAAGTGGACTTGGTTCGCCATCGGCTATCAGTGCGGCTTTGCTTATGCAATCGCGCTGATGATCAACCAGTTCGGTAACATCTTCCTCGGAAAAGCAAACGTGTTCGGTATCATCGTGGCAGTTGCGCTTCTGGCGGGTATCGTCTACATGATGGTTCGTCCCTACAAGGAAGCTACCAAGCTGACCGCGGAAGTCAAGGTTACGAAATAATCGACTGTAAAAATTGTGAAAGGAGTTTCTGCTATGTTGATTTGGGTTGCAAAGTATCTGCCAACCGTGCTGATCTGCGCGGCATTGGTCGTGGTTGTGGGACTGATTATCTTCTCGCTGGTTCGCGATAAGCGGCGCGGGAAATCGTCATGCGGCTGTAATTGCGCACACTGCGCCATGGCAGGCTCCTGCCACGGGCAGAAGAAGAAATAACGCTTCGACCAACAGGAATCTTCCCACGGGAAGATTCCTGTTTCTTTTTCCCAGGGCAACAGCATTTACTTTTTCGGTAAAAAAAGGATATCCAGCAGAACCTGTG
>CAVGEJ010000017.1:0-25093 GCA_963628215.1 Eubacterium sp. CAG:180 | reverse complement strand
AACTTCTTGAAAGAAGTTTTCAAGACTTTCAAGAACTTTAACCCAATTGGATTTTTGGCTCTGTCTTTATGTTGTTCGGATTTTGAATGTAGCCATATTCCGTGCTACTATTTCCGGCTGCTCCCGAGCAAAATCCCGTCCAGCGGGATTTTGGCGGCTGTCGCCTCTCTCCCGCTACCGGATAGAAATGGTAGGAAAGTTAGTTATTAACCGAGAGCGGGATGGAATGCGGGGCGCTCCCTGCGGATTGCGCCCCTGCAAAGTGCGGAATCCGTAAAAGGAGAGATTCTGTTGATTCCGTTTGTTCATAACAGCTTCATATATCGGTGTTATAATAAAGATACATCAAATGAAAGGACGGCATTCCCATGAAAAAGTTTTTCAAAGTTTTCTTCTCCGTTCTCGGCATCATCGTTCTGGTAGCCATCATCGCATGGACGGCGCTCGACATCACCAAGTACATTGTCTACGCCGACTACTATGAGGGCTACGAGCCTGCCTGCGAAATTCCCGACATTCACAGCGGCTTCACCCCGCAGGGCATTACCTATCTGCCCGCGTCGGACGCTTACCTCCAGTCGGGCTACGACGGCGAGCACCTCGCGCTCTACTACGTCAAGGGAACTGAGCACAAAAAGCTTCTGCCGCTTGACATGTCGGGCAACCTCGGCAAGGGTCACGGCGGCGGTGTGACCGCAACCGACAAGTACGTTTACATCGCGGGCGACGACGCGCTGCTCCGCTATGATCTCTCCGCGGTTCTTGCGGCAAAAGCGGGAGACCGGATTACCTGCCTTGAGGAAATCAAGGTTGATAACTCCGCTTCGTTCTGCTTTGCGGACGGCGACAAAATGTACGTCGGCGAATTTTATCGCGCAGGCAATTACGAGATCAAGGACACCACGCACCACTACACCACGCCCGAGGGTGAAGAGCACCGCGCCATTGTTTCCTGCTACACCATCCACGACGACGGCACGCTGGAATCCATCCCCGATTATTGGATCTCCGTTCCCGGGCTTGTGCAGGGCTTTGCGGTTCATAACGGCGTGATCGCAATCTCGCGGTCGTGGGGATTGAGCTCCTCTTCCATCGAGTTCTACCGCGGCATGGAAGCCACCGATAAAGTCTCCACCCGCGAGGACTACTCCTCCAAGGTCGTTCCCATTTACTACATCGGAAAGAAGAACCATATCAAAACCGTTGCAGCCCCCGCATTCAGCGAGGATCTCGCAGTCAAGGACGGTCGCCTGATCGTCAGCTTCGAATCCGCCTGCAACAAATACAAAATCGGCAAAATCTTCTTCGCAACCGACGCAGGCTCTTATCCGTTCCCGTAATATCCAAGGGCAATACCGCGCAATTCCGATGGCACAATCACGAAGTCGATTTTTTTGTCAGACGATACAAAAATTCGCAGGCTGTAGCAGAGCTACAGGCAAGGATTTTTGTGAAGTATGACGGAAAAGGCGCGAGTGAGTGCGCCAATCGCGGATTGCGCGGTATTGCCCCAAGGGCTTCTTCCGAGAAGCCCTTCTTTTTTACTTCAAAAAATTCATGGAAGCTTTTATGGAGCGGGCGTCCTCATTCATGAGGACGCCCGCTCCATAAAAGGTCTTTCACTTTCTCCGCACTTTCCCGCAGAGAACCCGGATTCCAAGTAACAGGAATATGCCGCAGGTCGCCCCCGCCGTGTCAAGCCAGACGTCCGCCACGCTCGGTCCGCGCCCGCTGAAAATCTGAATCGTCTCGTCGAAGAGCGCGCATAACTCGCCCGCAAACCAGATGTTCAGGTAACTCTGAACCGAACGCCGCCGCTCCAACCAGAGAAGCCCCGACAACTCCGCTCCGAGGATGCAGAACTCGGTAAAATGCGCCAACTTCCGCACAAACGCGTGGCTGATGCCGTCGCTGTGAAAAATCTCCCGAAGCAGATCGGTCACCCATTGGCTCTCCCCGTCCGACGCAACCTTCCCGCGCATGGAACGCGACAGAATAAACGCAACCGTAAGCCCGACCAGAACCCACAACGCCGTGCGCCATGTCCGTCGGTCGCGCAGAATCACTCCCGCTTTTCTCATACGCCTGCGGGAACGCCCGCTTCCGCAATCTTCATTTCCTCCGACTTCTGCGCCGTCCGGTTCACTTCCTCCGGGCGGTGGAACGTCGGCACTACCTCGTGCAACGCCGCCTTTGCGCGCGCGTTGTCCTCGCCCGAAACCGCCGCGCGCAGAATTGCCAGCTTCTCCGCCAACGCCTCAGGACCGATCGGCTCGTCCCGTTCAATAAAGATCAGGCTGTTCTCGGTCTTGTCCAATTCCTCGGTCTTGACCAACAGTTCCTCATACAGCTTCTCGCCCGGGCGCAACCCGGTTTCGATGATATCAATGTCGCGGTACGGCTCGTAGCCGCTCAGGCGCACCATGTTCTCCGCCAGATCCAGAATCTTCACGGGTCTGCCCATATCCAACACGAACAGTTCCCCGTTCTCTGCCATTGCGCCCGATTGCAGAACCAACTGGCTCGCCTCGGGAATCGTCATGAAATACCGGATAATCCGCTTGTCTGTCACGGTAATCGGTCCGCCGTTCATAATCTGCCGACGGAACAGCGGAATCACCGACCCCGCGCTTCCGAGCACGTTGCCGAACCGCGTTGCGCTGAAGGTCGTTGTTGTCGACGTGCGGCTGTGGCTCTGCACAATCATCTCGCACATCCGCTTGGTCGCGCCCATGACGTTGGTCGGGTTGACCGCCTTGTCGGTGGAAACCATCATGAACCGTCCCACGCCGTACTTTTCGGACAACTCCACCGTGTTGAGCGTACCGAACACGTTGTTTTCAATCGCCTCGCAACAGTTATGCTCCATCAGCGGGACGTGCTTGTGCGCCGCCGCATGCAGAACCACGTCGGGGCGGTAAGTCGCAAAAATCCGCTCCAACGCCTCGCGGTTGCAGACTGAGAGAATCTCCACCCGCAGATCCAACGCGTCGTCGTAAGCAATCTTCAACTCCTGCTGAACGTCATACGCGCCGTTTTCGTAAACATCCAGAATCACCAGTCTGCGCGGCTGCATCTTCGCAATCTGACGGCACAACTCGCTTCCGATGCTTCCGCCGCCGCCCGTAATCAGCACCACCTTGCCGCGATAGAACGCGCCGGTCTTTTCGTCCGCCACCTCAATCGGCTTGCGGAAGAGCAGTTCCTCGATGTCAAACTCGCGCAGATGCCGCTTGCCCTCGCCCACCTGCTCCATCACGGGGTAGTCGTAAATCTTCACCTTTCTGCCGAACGCCTTGTAGCGCTCGTAAAGCGCGCGCTTTTCGTCCGCCCCCAGACGCGGGAGCGCGAAAATGATCTCCTGTACGCCGAAGCGATCCAGAATCTCAAGAGTCACGTCCTTTTCGTCGATGATCGGCACGTTGTAAATCTGTCTGCCGACCTTTTCTTCATTGATATCAATAAAGCACTTCGGCACGTAGGACGAAGTAACCGAGTTTGTCAACTCTTCCGCCAACGCCACGCCGACGCGCCCCGCGCCAACGATCGCAACGCGGATCTTGTTGTTCTGCTCTCCCGCGCCCAGACGGATGTTCTCCCCCGCAAACACGCGGATCAGCGGACCGAGAATCTTGCCGAGCACCGAATCCTTCCGACAGCACTTGTACGCATACCGATACACCATGCGGATTGCAAGGCAGATCAACAGGCACATGCAGTTGATGGAAAGCGAACGCAGAAGCGTAATACTCTCGATCGGCAGAACCGTTTGCAGAACGCTGTACAGAATCGTTGCGCATCCGTCCGCCACCAACAGGCGGATATAACTCTGAATGCCGCCGTAACGCCAGACCTGATTGTAAACCTTCCAGACCGCCCGCATTCCGAAAATCGAAGCGGTGACAATTATCATGTGAAGCAGGACGTCCATGCTGCCGAGGTTGTCGGGCGTTCCCTTGTAAACCAACAGGAACAGGATTTCCACCACCAGGCAGATGAAAAGATCATACGCCAAGAGCTTCCATCGGGAGTTGAAAAATCTGCGCTCCCGCGTTTGCCCGTCCTTCTGTATCTGATTCATAATTCAATCCTTTCAGAGAAAAAAACGGAGGCAGAGCCGCCGATCTTCCCGGAACTTTCCGCAAATGAAAAGCCGGAATGCATTCCGGCGGAATACCGTGCGCGCACGATCCGGGGGAGTCTGCGAAGCAGACATGGAGTACATTGGAAACGGGAGCGCAACGGTCATGGGATATATTTTCACTTATCACTTATCACTTAGCGGCTTACAGCCTGCGGCTCGTGACATGCAGGTTGCAAGTGACTATATTTTAACACAAATCGCCCCTTTTTTCAATAGCAAACGTCTCTTTTTTATTTTTTCCACAATTCGCAACAAAATGCACGTCCGAATTTGTATGCTTTTACCATCATTTTCTCTTGTTTTTCATCGTTATTATTTTAACATCCTGTTTGCGGGCGGTTTTGTGAACGTGCGGCGGAACGGGCTGTCGAGCCGTTTTTGCGGTTAGTTGTGACTAATTTTTGACTTTTTCAAAAAAATCGGTTGACATCAGCCCCGCATTATGGTATAATGGGGAGCATTGAGGGAGTAGATTGCGCAATCGGCGCGGCAAGTCAACAGACTGACGGGATGCCGTCTGGCTTGTCTGGGGGCAACGGTGTTGTCCTGATTTCGAGACTCAGGTATGGTATGCCATACTTGGGCTTTTTTGTTCGGGTATGCATCCGAACTTTTTTCTTTTTTCGGGAGGACAGGCTATGGGAATCTGGGAACTTCTTTTGCTTGCGGTCGGGCTGTCGATGGACGCCTTCGCGGTGGCGGTCTGCAAGGGGCTTTCGGTCGGAAAGCCGAAGCCGCAGCATTATCTGCTCATCGGGCTGTGGTTCGGCGGCTTTCAGGCGCTGATGCCGACGGTCGGATACTTTCTCGGCTCGCTGTTCAAGTCCTATGTGGACAGAATCAGCAGTTGGATCGCGTTCGTTCTGCTCGTGCTGATCGGCGCAAACATGATCCGCGAAGCGTTTTCCAATTCCAAGGAGACCGACGGAGAAAAGAACGCGTCCTTCGCGCCGCTCGCCATGCTTCTGCTCGCCATTGCGACCAGTATTGACGCGCTCGCGGTTGGAGTGGCGTTCGCAATGGACGACGTGAACATTGCGTTGGCAGCGCCGATCATCGGCGTGACGACCTTCCTGCTCTCGGCGCTCGGGTTGCGCATCGGCAGTGTGTTCGGTCTGCGCTACAAGAATAAGGCGGAATTCGTCGGCGGTCTGATTCTGATTCTCATCGGAACAAAAATTCTGCTCGAACATCTCGGCGTCATCAATTTCTGAATCCAAAATCGGCATTCCGAACAAACGGAATGCCGTTTTTTGTGTGTTTTCACCTCATTTTCAAGAATAAGAACAATTTTCATTCCAATAAATACCGTCAAAAGGCGGCAATCGGCGGGAAGAAAGCAAAAAAGTATTGATTTCCGGTCGGTTTTGTGGTACAATACTGTCAGACTGGATTTTTGGGGAAGGAGGTGTCGGGATGCCGAACGATTACACCAAGGATTCCATCAAGGCGGCGTTTATCAAACTGCTCAACGAACGCCCGCTGAACAAGATCAGCGTGAAAAGCATTGTGGACATCTGCAACATCAGCCGCAACACCTTCTATTACCATTTTCAGGACATCCCGCGCCTGTTGGAGGAAATCATCATCGATTCCGCCAACACACTGGTCAAGGAGAACGACACGGTCAAGTCCATGGGCGAGTACATCGAAGCGGCGTTCGCGTTTGTCAAGGCAAACAAGAAAGCAGTCTACCATATATATAATTCGGTCGACCGCTCGGCATACGAAGATTTCGTAATGAAGATGTGCGATCACACCGCCACGCTTCTGGTGCGCGAACAGCTTGCGGGCAGAGGAATTTCCGACGCAGACCGCGAAGCGCTGACCTACTTTGTCAAATGCCAGTTCATCGGGCTTTGCATGGACTGGACAAGAAACGGCATGAACGACGATATTTCCGACAAATACCACCGTTCGGTCAACCTGATTGCGGGAATTTCCGCCGATATGTTCCGTTCCTGAACAATAATTGTATTACAAAACACCCTCCTGTGTCCTAAAGTGTGACACAGGAGGGCTTTTTGTCAGTTGCTTTTTTTCGCGGTCTCCTGTACAATGTACGCATTGGGGTTACAAGCTACAGGGGGAAGTCATATTGTCCTCCCGCCAAAAAGCACAAATTTTTTGAACGCTTTTTCTTTGACCATGTAGGCGCAAAGAAAAAGACTTTGCAAAAAGAAAGCGCCGTATGGGGATTTCGCCGCCTGCGGGCGGCGACCAGCGCTCCACGGCGCTGGATCCGTGCCGCCTTTTAGAAAAGGCGGGCGAAAACTTTTATCCCACGACACCCCCTATTGCATCCATCGAAACCGAAAGGAGCGTTGATTCATATGTATTCTGCTATTCCGATGCGGATTGCGAAGATCGGGCACGTTGTGCTCTCCGCCGCGATCATTGTTCTTGCCAGTTTGCTGTTGGCAGGTCTGCAATTCCCTTTTTCCGTCTGGAGGACGGTTTGCGGCGTTCTTCTGATCCTGTTGGGCGCGGTCAAAATCACGGGCTACGCTTCCAAGGATCTTTACCGCCTCGCCTTCCAGTACGATTTCGTATTCGGCTGTGTTCTGGCGGGCATCGGGTTGGTCTTTCTCTTCCGCCCGAACATGAGCGTTGAAATTGCGGGCGTGATTCTGGGGCTTGTGGTGTTCAGCGACGGCGTGATCAAGATTCAGGTTGCGCGGCACGCCAAGACCTTTGGCATTACGCTGTGGTGGATGATTATGGCGTTTGCCGTACTTGCGTCGGTCGGCGGTCTGGTGGTTGCCACCTACCCGTGGACGGGCGTGCGCGTCCTGACGGTTGTCATGGGCGTGATCTTCCTGATTGAGGGCGTGATGAGCGCCTGCACGGTGCTGACCTCGGTGCGCGTGGTGGAATACCGCGAGCGCGGGGAAGAGCCGAACTCCAATTCTTACGGTCATAACACATCGTTGTGATAATATAAACGCAAACATAAAAAACAAGAGAGGTTTAACGACATGAACGCAAACGAAGTAAAAGCAAAAATCAAGGAAATGCTCTGTGACAGACTCGGAATCGACGCGAACGCGCTGGAGTACGACACCCCCCTGTTCAACGACGGAATCGGTCTGGATTCCATCGACTCGCTCGAAATCATCTCCGCCATTGACGAAGAGTACGGCGTTCCGATGACGGGCGTTGGCAAGGAGCACTTCCGGAACATCGACGCGCTTGCGGCTTACGTCGTGGCGCATGCGGAGTGATCCGAAATGCAGAACAGATGCGTCATTACGGGACTGGGCGTGATCAGTGCCATCGGTCGCGGCGTAGCGGAAAACCGCAAGAATATCCTCGCCTCCAAGAGCGGCATTGACCACACCCACACCCTCGACACCGAAAACTGCTACGCCGATTTTGCGGCGGAGGTCAAGGACTTTGCCGAGACCGACCCGTCCCTCGACCGTGCGACGGCGCTCTGCCTTTCCGCCACAAGCGAGGCGGTTGCCGACGCGGGACTTTCCGATTTCGGCGGCAACCCGCGCGTCAGCGTAATCATGGGCAGTTGCGTGGGCGGCGGCAGAAGTCTGGAATCCTACTATCGCGGCGGCAAACAGCCTGCCGACGTGCTGAAAATGCCGATCTCCCCGATTGCGAACCATGTTGCGGAATCGGTTCATGCGGGCGGCGTTGT
The DNA here is from genome assembly GCA_963628215.1 of Eubacterium sp. CAG:180. Taxonomy (GTDB): domain Bacteria; phylum Bacillota; class Clostridia; order Oscillospirales; family CAG-272; genus UMGS1865. Next base: position 17,297 of record CAVGEJ010000017.1, on the reverse strand, counting down.
CACCAACGTTGCAAACGCCTGCGCGGCGGGCACGATCAGCATTGCCTACGCCTCCGACCTCATCCGCGCGGGGAAAGCCGACGTTGTCATCGCGGGCGGAACAGACGCGTTCTCCTCTGTCCCCTACTCGGGCTTCCTCTCGCTCCACGCACTGGACGAGAACTCCTGCTCCCCGTTCAACCGCTCGCACGGCATCACGCTCGGCGAAGGCGCGGGCGCTGTGGTTGTGGAATCCTATGAACACGCCAAGGCAAGAGGCGCGCACATCTATTGTGAAGTGCTCGGCGCGGGCATCAGCAGCGACGCGCACCACATCACCGCTCCCCGTCCGGACGGCGAGGGGCAGATGAACGCCATCCGCGCGGCAATCGCGCATTCGGGACTGACCGAAGCGGATGTGGATTACGTCAACGCGCACGGAACGGGAACTGCCAAGAACGACGAGGCGGAATTTCTCTCCCTGCACACCATTTTCGACGGCAAGAACGACAGCCTGTCGGTCAGCTCGACCAAAGCCATGACGGGGCACTGCCTCGGCGCGGCGGGCGCGATTGAAGCCGTTTATGCCATCATGGCACTGGTTGACGACACCGTGCCCCCCACGCTCGGCTACACGGACGAGGATCTCGCAACGCTTGCCGAAAAGGCGGGCAAGCTGGACTTCGTTCCCAACAAGCCCGAAAAGAAGAAGCTTGGCGCGGTGATGAACAACTCCTTCGCGTTCGGCGGCAACAATGCAAGCATCATCTTCAGCAAGGACAAGGGCAACGTGCCCGAAGCGCCTGCGGCAAAGGAAATCGCCGTTACGGGACTCGGACTTGTGACCCCGCTCGGCAACGGGCGCGAAACCTATGTTGCGGCTGTGAAGAGCGGCGCGGAATGCGGCGCTTCCGCCGCGTCGGTCATCGGAATTCCCGATTACGACGCGCAGGGTCTGAAGATGAACTTCTACCGCAAACTCGACCACCTCAGCCAGTTGCAGGCGGTGTCCGGTATGGACGCTCTGCACGACGCGAAATATGAGGTCACCGACGAAAACGCGACCCGCATCGGTATGATCGTGGGCACGTCCGAAGGCGCGCTCGGTCCGAGTTGCGAATTCCAGAGCATCATTGCCGAAAAGGGCAATGCGGGCGGCTCTGCATTCAAATTCCCGAACACCGTTTACAACGCGGCGGGCGGTTATCTCTCCATCTGCTCGGGCATCAAGGGCTACAACGTGACCGTGACCAACGGCGCGCAGTCCGGGCTTCAGTCGGTCGCTTACGCGATGCAGGTCATCCGCAACGGCTGGGAGGACGCGATGCTCGCAACGGGTACGGACGAAAACAGCGAAATCATCTCCGAACTGTACGGCAAACTGGGACTGGTTGCCGACGAAAAGGTTCGCCCCTATGACAAAAAGGCAGTCTTTTCGCTCTCGGACGGCTCGGTCTCGGCACTGCTCGAAACCGTGGATTCCGCGAAGGCAAGAGGCGCAGAGGTACTCTGCCGCGTAACGGGCTACGGCATGGCGCACGGAAACGTTCCGTTCGGCAAGGTCACAGGCTCAGCGGCGGGTCTGACGGCAGCCGTGGAAGCGGTGCTTGACGACGCGCATCTCACCGCCTCCGACATCGACGCGATTGTCGGCTTTGCAAACGGTCACAGCGCGCTTGATACCGTGGAAGCCGAAGGGCTTTCCAAGTGCTTTGATCTCTCGCGCGTTCCCGTTATCAGCGTGAAGGAGCGGGCGGGCGAAGGTCGCGCGGCTTCCGCAACACTGGGGCTTGCACACGCGGCGCTGATGCTGCACGGCGACCTTGCCGAAGAGCCCGACGCGTATCTCGCGGCGGCGGACGGCATGAAGAAGGTCGGCGTAAAGTCGGCAGACCTCCGTCGTATTCTGGTGGTCTCGTTCGCGGCGGGCGGTTCGTACACGGCAATCGTTGCCGAAAGATAACGGAGGACAACATGAAGGTAGCAATTGTCACAGGCGCTTCGCGCGGCATCGGTCGCGCCTGCGCCATCCGTCTGGCACAGGACGGCTACACGGTGGTCGTCAACTACGCGCACAGCGACGCCGAGGCGCAGAAGGTTCTGGAAACCATCCGCGAAAACGGCGGCGACGGAATGCTTTACCGCGCCGACGTCTCGAAGGTGGAGGAAGTCCGCGCGATGATGCGCGACGTTTCCAAGGCTTACGGGCAGATCGACGTTCTGGTCAATAACGCGGGTATCGTCAAGGACGAATACCTGCTAATGCTCACGCCCGAAACGCTTGACAAATGTATGGAACTCAACGTCAAAGGATACCTCTACTGCGCGCAGCAGGCGGTGCTGAAGATGTTCCGCAAAAAGAGCGGGGTGATCATCAATATGTCCTCGGTCAGCGGCATTCTGGCGCTCCCCGGACAGTGCGTATACAGCGCGACCAAGGGTGCGGTCAACTCCATGACCCAGACCATGGCGAAGGAGCTTGCCCCCTACGGCATCCGCGTGAATGCGGTTGCCCCGGGCTTTATCGAGACCGAAATGCTCGACGCGCTTCCCGAAGAAAAGAAGAAGGAATACCTCGACGCAATCCCGATGCACCGTCTCGGGCGCGTGGAGGATGTGGCGGGAATCGTTTCGATGCTCGCGTCGGATACCTGCGCATACATGACGGGTCAGATTCTGACCGTGGACGGAGGAATTTCGCTGTGATGAACATTTTCGACGTGCAGAAGAATCTGCGCCAGCGCCCCCCGTTCCAGATGATCGAAAAGGTTACGGAACTGGTTCCGGGGCAGTCGGCGGTCGGAATCAAGACCGTCTCGATCAACGACCCGTGGTTTGCGGGTCACTTCCCCGGCACTCCGATTCTGCCGGGCGTGCTGATTGTGGAGACCTGCGCCCAGCTCTGCTCCCTGACCGTGGAAAGCGAGGGGGACGACGAGAGCGTGCTTTACGTCCTGCTCAAAATCGACGGGTTCAAATTTCTCAAACCCGTCCTGCCGGGCGACGTGATGACAATCAGCGTCACCAAGAAAAGCGCGGGCGGACCGCTCATTTCCTTTGAGGCGGTTGTGACCGTGGACGGGCAGACCCGCGCCAAGGGCAGTCTGGCGTTCACCGCCATGCCCCGCGCGGCAATTGAAGGAAACGGAGAAAACGCATGAAAAAAATCGCATTCCTGTTTGCGGGTCAGGGCGCGCAGGCAGTGGGCATGGGAAAAGACATGGCAGAGCATCTGCCGGTTGCAAAAGCGGTATTCGACATGGGCGAAAGCCTGCGCCCGGGCGTCACGGAACTTTGCTTTGCGGGCGACCCCGAGGAACTGAAGAAAACCGAGAACACCCAACCCTGCCTGTATCTGACCGATTACGCCATCGCACAGGCGCTCGTTACGGCGGGCGTTGTCCCTGCGGCGGTTGCGGGCTTTTCGCTGGGCGAGATTCCCGCGCTCGCGTTTGCGGGCGTGATGACCGACGAGGACGGCTTCCGCTTCGTCTCCCTGCGCGGAGAAACGATGGCGGCGGAATCCGCACGTCACCCGGGCGGCATGGCGGCGGCGCTGAAGCTGACCCCCGAGGCCGTGGAAGAGACCTGCGCGAAGTTTTTCGAGGTCTGGCCGGTCAACTACAACTGCCCGGGGCAGGTCTCCTGCGCGGGCAATGCGGGCGAGATCGACGCATTCTGCGACGCAATCAAGGCGGCGAGCGGACGTGCGGTCAAGCTTCCCGTCAGCGGCGCGTTCCACACGCCCTACATGAAGGACGTAGAGCCTGTCCTGCGCACGGCGCTTGAGAAAATGCCCCTGCAAGCCCCGCAGATTCCGGTTTACGCCAACCGCACAGCAGGTCTTTACCCTGCCGACCGCGAGGGCATCACGTCCCTGCTCTCTGAGCAGGTCTGCCATGCGGTGCGTTGGGAGGACACTTTGCGCGCAATGGCGGCGGACGGCATCGATACGTTTGTGGAGGTCGGCGCGGGCGCGACCCTGACCGGGTTTGTCCGGCGCACCCTGCCCGAGGCAACCGCGCTGACGGTGAACGATTTCCCGTCCTATGAGGCGGTTTTGAAAGAACTTTTGGGAGATTGATGGATCATGGCAATAGCTGAAGCAGTCAACGAGCGGGAGAAGGACGCGCTGCGTCTTTCGGTCAAGACCTGCCCGAAATGCAAGGAGAGTTTTACCGAGGAGGAACTGGACGCCCACCTGTGGGTCTGCCCTTCGTGCGGCGCGTACATCCCCATGCCCGCGCGGGTACGGGTGGAACTGCTCTCGGACACCGGCGCTTTTGAGGAGCTGTTCGGCGAGGAGGTTTTCACCGATCCGCTCGGCTTCCCCGACTATCGGGAGAAATACACGTCCGCAAAAGCAAAAAGCCGGGAGAACGAAGGCGTTCTCTGCGGCGTGACCGGAATCGAGGGGCAAAAGACCGCGATTTTCGTGATGAACCCCGAATTCATGCTCGGTTCGATGGGAACTGTGGTCGGCGACCGCATCACGGCGCTGTTTGAGTACGCGCTGAAAAACCGCCTGCCCGTGGTCGGATTTACCGTCTCGGGCGGCGCGCGGATGCAGGAAGGCATGCTTTCCCTGATGCAGATGGCGAAGGTCTCGGGCGCGGTCAAGCGCCACAGCGACGCGGGTCTGCTTTACATCGTCGGTCTGACCGACCCCACCATGGGCGGCGTGACCGCGTCCTTTGCCATGCTCGGCGATATCATCTTCTCCGAGCCGAACGCCCGCATCGGCTTTGCGGGCAAGCGCGTGGTCGAACAGGTCACGGGCGAAAAACTCCCCGACGAATTCCAGACCGCCGAATTTCAGCTTCGGAACGGCTTTCTGGACGAAATCGTGCCGCGGGAAGAGCAGCGCATCCATATCGGGCGGCTTCTCTCGCTTCACGAGCCGCAATAAGGAGGTCTGTTATGGAAGAGAATCAATCGGTCTACGAACGCATCTGTCGCACCCGCCGCAACGGTCGGGCGACCTCGATGGACTACATCACCTCCCCCTCTCTTTTCACCGATTTCTGCGAACTGCACGGCGACCGCGCCTTTGCGGACGACCACGCCATTGTGGGCGGCATTGCCAAACTGCGCGGAATGCCCGTGACGGTGATCGGCATTGAAAAAGGGCGCGATCTGCACGAGCGGATGTACCGCAACTTCGGTTGCGTGCTCCCCGAGGGCTACCGCAAGGCGCTGCGCCTGATCCGCGAGGCGGAGAAATTCCACCGCCCCGTGATCTGCTTTGTCGACACGCAGGGCGCAAACTGCGGCAAAGGCGCGGAAGAGAGAGGCGCAGGCGAGGCGATTGCGCAGAACCTTTACGAACTTTCCACCGTCAAAACCCCGGTCATCTCCCTGATGATCGGCGAGGGCGGAAGCGGCGGAGCGCTGGCTCTTGCGGTTGCCGACCGCGTGTGGATGCTTGAGAACGCCTACTATTCGGTCATTTCCCCCGAATCCTGCGCGAGCATCCTGTTCAAAGATCCCGCGCGCGCGCCCGAGGCGGCGGAGCATCTGCGCCTGACGGCGGACGATCTGCTTTCGATGGGCATCATCGAGCGCAAGGTTTCCGAGCCTGCGGATTTCACCGACGAGGCGGAGCGCGAAGCCTTTATGTCCGCACTCGGCGACAGCCTTGCCGAAGAATTCCGTGCCCTCTCGCGCCTGAGCGACGAGAAACTGGTTGCGGAACGCATTGAAAAGTACCGCAAAATCGGGCGCTACGATGCCTACTCCACGCGGAATTCCTTCCTGCGCAAGTGGCATTTCTTCAGTCTGTAACATGCGGAAGATTCTGATCCTCAACGGCAGTCCCCACAAGGAAAAAAGCACCACGATGGTGGCGACCAACGCCTTTGTGCGGGGCATGCTGACAAGCGGAAACTACGAAGCCGAAACGGTTCATGTGGCGGCGCTGAACATCCGTCCCTGCCTCGGCTGTCTCTCCTGTTGGGGGAGAACCGAGGGCGAATGCGTGATCAAAAACGACGATATCCCCGCGCTCAAGGAAAAAATCCTTGCCTCGGATATCCTCATCGCATCCTTCCCGCTCTACTATTTCGGCATCCCCGGGCAGTTCAAAGTCATGATGGATCGCCTGCTCTCCATGGTCATGGCGTACCACGGGCAGAACACCCCGCAGGACGGCGAACCGGCGCACACCTTCCGTTACCCGAAGGCGGACCGCAGATTCATCCTGATCTCGGGTTGCGCCTACAACGAGACGAACGAGGTCTACGACCCGATTCTGCGGGAATTCGACCTCATCCTCGGCAAAGGCAATTTCCTGCCCATCCTCTGCCCGCAGTACAAAACCATGATCGACAACGGCGGCGCGCGCGTTGACCGCTCGATTGCAAAATTCATCGCCGCAGGCGCGGAATATGCCGGGGGCGAAACGCTCTCTCCCGAAACAATCCGGGATATCACCCGCCCGCCCTTCTCCCCTGCCGTTTACCGGACCATTCTCGAAAACGTCTGGCGGCGGGAGCGCGAAAGCGGCGACGGGATCAAGGAGACAAGCAGATGATTTCACTGGCTGTTGATCTGCTCGGCGCAGACACCGACGAGCGCGAACTCTGCCGCGGCGCACTCGCGGCGCTGAAGCGGAATGCCGAACTGTTCCTCTATCTTTGCGGACATCGGGAGGCGCTCGCCCCGCTGACCGACGCAGAACCGACCCTTGCGGGGCGGTATGAACTGGTCGATTCCCCTGCGGCGCTGACCAACTACGACAACCCGATGGAGGGCTACAAGAATACCGACGCGTCTCTGGTGCGCGCGATGGAACTGGTGCGCGACAAAAAAGCCGCCGGCATTGTAACCTGCGGCGCAACGGGCGCGGTATTGGTCTGCTCGATCATGCTGCTTGGGAAGTTGCGCGGCTTGCGCCCGATTCTTGCCGTGGAACTGAAAAATGCGCACGGCGATCCGCTCCTCCTTCTGGACTGCGGCGCGAACATCGACAGCCGCCCCGAACTGTACGCCTCCTTCGCCCATCTCGGCGACGCGTACATGAAGAGCATCGGCTACGAGTCTCCGCGCGTCTCCCTGCTCTCCAACGGCGCGGAGGACACCAAAGGGTGCGAGGCGGTCAAGGAAGCGAACAAGTTGCTGCACACCCTGCCGATCCGCTTCCTCGGCAACATCGAGCCGACTGCGGCGCTCGCGGGCACGACCGATGTCATCGTCTGCGACGGTTTCCACGGGAACATCCTGCTCAAATCCATCGAGGGCGTGGCAAAAGCCGTGATCGCCGAATTGGAGGAACGCCTCCCGGATGCGCCCGAAGCGGTGCGGGAAGCGCTTTCCGCAGTCCGTGAGAAGTACGACTACAACACGCAGGGCGGCGCAATCCTGCTCGGGGTCAAAGCCCCTGTCATGAAGGGGCACGGCTCTGCAACGGGCGACGCGGTAACCGCCATGCTCCTGCGCATGGCAACGCTCTGCCAAAACGGCTTCACCGAACGCGTGGAAGCGGCATGCAAATAAGAATGCCCGAAGGGGTGACGGTTATGCTTACAGGCAACCGTCACCCCTCGTTTTTTATAGCGGAATCGAAAGCCGGCGCTCTCCTTCCCGCATTCACAATTCCTTTTTGCGGATTTCGTCGAGGTTATCCCAGAAAGCCTCAAATTCCGCCTCCGAAATGCTCCCGTTCCGAATCAGGATACGATACGGAACGCCCTTCCATTCATAGGCGATCCCCGAATCGCTGTAACCGTTTCGTTCGTAGAACGCCCTGCGCCTCGTTCTCTGTTCGGCATTCGGCGCGGAAGAATCCTCCGCCTCCATATCAAGGATGATTCTGTTGCCGGGATGGCGGGCGGATATCAATCGGAGAATCCGCGAGCCGTAGCCGTGGTCGCGCAGTTTCTCCGCAATTGCAAGGAACAGAATATGTGTGATATCTCCGAATGTGAGCGTTGAATAAAACCCGCAGAAGGTCTCGCCGTCATAACAGGCAATCAACTCGCTTTCGCCGTTGTGCTTCATCAGGTACTTCACCGGAACGCGCTCTTCCTTCGGGAAAGCGGTCAGGTACAGATGCCGGAATTTCGGGTAATCTTCAAATTTTTCCGTTATTTCTCTTTCACTGAGCATAAAATCCTTTCTTCGGGGAATTCCGGAGGCGGGACAGACCAATCGTCGCGTATGCGCTGTGAAACCTACACTTCAAAAGAATCCTTCAGCTTTTCGCAAAAATCTTCAAAAGCCCCGATGCTCTCTTCGCTTACGGAAGAATCGGCAAACGCCTTTTCCTCCGCACGGTAGATTGCGTCAAGACATTTCCTTGCATAGGCTCTGCCCGAATCGGTCAGTACAATGTTCATTTCCCGCCGTTTGCCCGGAATCTGTTCGAGTATGACATATCCCCTTTCGATACATTCTTTCGTTATGGTGTTAAAGGTGGTTCGCGGAAGCATCCAGTCCTCGCTGATCTGCTTCTGCGAGTGGGGGCTTCCGTCGTCAAGCGCGTAAAGCAGACAGATCATATTGAGCTTCACGCCAAGCTTGACAGCCATCCGTTCGTATATCCCGTCAATGCGGTTCACCACAATCATTAACCGACGGATCTGTTCCCGATCTCTCATAAGCACCTCCTAATAATCCGAATTCGTATTATAATTATAATCCCATTTCGTATTTTTGTCAAGACGTTTCCGCGCAGATTTACATCTTGTTTACAAAGCGGGAATCCCCTTTCATCCCTGCGCCCCCGCCTGTCCCAACAGCCGCTTGTAGCCGACGTCAATCAGGAGCGTGCCGAGCGGGGCGGTCAGAAGGATTGCGAGAACCGCACAGGTCAGGATCAGATTCCCGCAGGCAAGCCCCGAAGAAAGCGCAATTCCCCCGATCGCCGCCTGCACCGTCGCCTTTGGCAGATATGCAATCGCACAGAACAAACGCTCCCGAAAGCGGAGCGGAGTCCCGAGAACGCAAACGAATACCCCCACCATGCGGAACAGAAGCGACAGAAACACAATGGGCAGAAGCCGCGCCCCGAACGAAACCGCATGGGAAAGATCGACCTGTGCGCCGACAAGGACGAACAGCAACATCTCGGCAAAGACCCACAACTTGCCGAAACGAGCCGATAAATGCTCCGCCCGCGCCTTGTCGCGAAACCGAAACGCCACGCCAAGGGAAATGACCGCAAGGAGTCCCGAAAACGGTACGGTCTCCGAAATCAGGGTTTCCAGTCCGATCAACAGGAACGAAACCGAAAGAAACAGCAACAATTTGACCGTATCCCGCACCGCAATTTTGCGGAACAGGAGCGAGAACAGCACACCCAAGAGCGCGCCGACCGCAATGCCCGTCAGAATCGACGCGGGCACGCGCCAAAGAATCGAAAAATCAAACTCCCCCGTCCGATTCATCGCAAGAAGCGCCGTAAACAGCACGATGACAAACACATCGTCGCAGGAAGCCCCCGCCGTGATCATCTGCGGAATCCCCTTGTCCGTGCCGTACCCCTCCGCCTGCAAACGGAGCATCCGGGGGACTACCACGGCGGGAGAGACCGCCGCTATCACCGCTCCCATCAATGCCCCCTCTGCGGCGGACAGCCCGAGAAACAGGCGCGCAAACAGCACGTACCCCGCAATTTCAAAACAGGCGGGCAGAAAGCAAAGCAGAATCGCGGGTCGACCCACCCGCCGCAGGTCGGACAAGTCCAACGACAGCCCCGCGCGGGTCAGAATCACGATCAGCGCGAATTGCCGCAGGTCGGAGGAAATCGCAAGCAGATCGGGCGCAAGCAGATTCAGCACGTAAGGTCCTGTCAGAATCCCGCAGAGCAGCATCCCGATCAGGGGCGGCAGGTGCAGACGGCGGAACACTGACCCGAGCAAAAGCGAGCAAAGAATCAGAACGGCAACGGACGAAAGAAAAGACATTTTTTCTCCTTTCGGGGCAAGCGGAAAACAAAAAAGCCGATGCCCCTGCAAAAAAATTGCAGAAGTCATCAGCCTATCGGCGGTTTCGGATTGCTCCGCGGGAGAACTTCATCCCCGTTTTACGCTGACAGTATAGCACAAACAGGCGCGTTTGTCAAGCCCAAAACCAAAATTTTTTATGACCTTATGACAGCGGCTCCATCCCCGTAACCGTCAGGCGATCCCCCGACACACGGAACAGGATGTTCCACCCCGCAAAGCTGACCCCGTATTCGCGGGAGGGGTCGTCCTGATAGGACGGGCGCGGATCGTTCTCCAACAGAAGCCGAGCCGAGGCGCGCTTCTCCGCAGGGAGCAGATCGCACAAGGCGGGCGGAAAGTCCACCTCCAACCGGTGCGCCATAACAGGCTCTGCAAAGCCGCCGCTCGCTTCCGTGTGGCAGTCGGTGTAGGACAGATACGGCTTGATGTCGAGGATCGGCGTTCCGTCCATCAGATCCGCACCGCCAACGACCAAAACGTTCCCCTGCGCCTCGGTCTCCTCCACCCGAAGCAGACGAACCGAGGACAACCCGATCGGATTGGGACGGAACGGCGAGCGGGAGGCAAACACCCCGACGGGCGTATTCCCGCCAAGGCGCGGCGGGCGAACCATCGGCTGAAATTTCGCGTTGTGCGGAACGGCGGAGAAATCCCAAAGCAGCCAGAGGTGCGAAAAGCCCGTAATGCCGCGCAGCGCGTCCGGGTTGCGGAACGCGGGCAGAAAAACGATGCGCGCTTCCAGTTCGGGCAGCAGACCGCTCTGGCGCGGAATGCCGAATTTTTCGGGGAAATCGGTTCGGATGTGGGCAATGGGACGGCAAACGAACCCGCCGTCGGACAAAGAACGCTTCATAAACAGCCTCCTTGGGGAATCAACTCCCCTATATTGTAACCCGAGCGGGAGAAAAAGTCAAGGGAGGAAGAAAAAGTTTTGAGAAAAGCGGACTTTTTTCAAAAAACGTATTGACAAAAGAGGCGGAACGTGATATAATAATAAACGCGAACCGAAAAGGAAAGCAGGCTCCGAGGGTGTGTAACGCCGGTGTGGCGGAACAGGCAGACGCCCGGGACTTAAAATCCCGTGATGCGAGAGCATCGTACCGGTTCGATCCCGGTCACCGGCACCATCGGGTCGGATCGGAGAAACAGAATATCGCGGGGTAGAGCAGTTGGTAGCTCGTCGGGCTCATAACCCGGAGGTCGTGAGGTTCAAGTCCCACCCCCGCAACCATATTGTGAAGCCAAAAAAGATATCATGGCTTCGAACCCCCGAAATCTCACGATTTCGGGGGTTTTTCTCGCGTTTCCTCGCTTTTTCGCAACCATGGGGTTTGCGGATATAGAGTGCAGAAAAAAAGATATCATTTCAAAAAAACGGCTTCGGACAGGATTTGAACTCTGTAGTCCCCATTTTTAAGGGCAGAAAGTGTGCTGATTTTGCGCACCTTCTGCCCTTTTTTCGTATTTTTATATGTTAAATATTTGTGTCTGCCTGAAAGGAGGCTCGTCATCGGTTACATTTATAAAAAAGAAGATTGCGACTGTTGCTACTGCCTGTACTTCCGGCACAGAAAATGCCGTGCCATCCGGTGCTGCTGCCTGGAAGATAAGATTCGCACGCGCTCCCCCGTACTCAATGAAGCGGAATATTTCACTGTACCTCCTTTTGCGCTCCGCCAAAGGAGGTACGATACGCGCCCGGCGCCACTCCCGTCTCCCGCCGGAACATCCGATAGAAATGGGCGTAATCCGAAAAGCCGCACTCGTAAGCCACGCGGTCGGCTGTAACGTTGCCCGAAGATAAAAGCAGCTTCGCCTTGCGCAAACGGGCAGCGTTGAGATAGGCGTGGGGAGGCAGTCCCGTAGCTTCCCTGAAAATGCGAATTAGGTAATTCTCGCTGAAATGCAGCTCCGCCGAAAGCGCGGACAGCGTGGGTGGCTCGCGCAAATCCTCGGTGAGCCGTCGCACCATGGTGTCTACCAGAATCTCACGCTCACTGCGTTCCTGCCCGCTGTACAGACGGGTCAGTATGGTGCATGTCAAGCCGCTTTTGACAACGGAGGGCGCATCAGTGCGCTCGGCAATGTCCAATTCCCGCAAAAGCGGCAGAAGCGAATCGGGGTCGCATCTGCCGCGGTGCGGCAGGACCGGTGCGTCCTCGCTCCAGATCCCGTCCCCGAAATGCAGGTAATAGTATACCGGACAGTCGCTGACCTCGGGACCGTCCTGGTAAAGCCCACGCCGCTGGATATAGTACTCCCCCCGTGACAGCTCCACGGGAATCCCATCCTCGGTAAAACGGAGCGTCCCGTCCAGCAGAATCAAAAGAATATCGCTACCGTCCACACGGGTGATATGCCGCTCCTGCGGGAGGAAATAGCGAAAGGCAGACAGACGGTAGGTGGGAACGTGCTGTAAAGATAAACCGTAGGACATATGGGTGCGCCTCCTTGCCTGTTTTGGGAGTATTATAGCATATATGTTTGATTTTGGCAATGTTTTATGCGGAAATATACCTGTTTTTTTGCTATGCCATGTGATAAAATCAAGACATCAAACACACGGAGGTTTCTGCTATGTCCAAATTCTGTAAGCAGCTTCTCTGCCTTGTCGCCGCACTGTCCCTCTTGACAACCGTTGCCTGCACGGGCGGCGCTCACCCCGGCGGTGCGGACTCCACCGCAAGGGAAACACGTCCCGACACCGAAAAAACAACCGATGCCCAAACGGATTCCGCATCCGAAACCACACCATCCACCCCCTCTGGCGTCACTCGCGAGGTAACGGTCACAACGAAAGGAGCGACAAACGATATGAATTTTTCAATGCTTCCCCTGGGAAATGTACAAGCCGCAAGTTGGCTGAAAAATCAGCTTCTTTTGCAGGCAGAGCACGTCACGCAGCACTTTGAAGAACTCTCCCCCGACTGTAAATCCGAGGGGGATGACCGCTCGGGCTGGCTGGGCGGCACGGGCGAGAACTGGGAGCGCGGCACCTATTACGTCCGGGGACTTGTGACCTCCGCCTATGTGCTGAATGACGACGCGCTCAAGGCGCAGGCGCAGAAGTGGATCGACTGGACGCTGGAAAGCCAGGTCGAAAGCGGCGCGTTCGGACCCTTGGCAAACGCCCCCGAGCAGCTCGACTACTGGCCGCTGATGCCCATGCTCATGGCGTTGGAATTCTACTGCGACGCCACAGGGGACGCGCGGGTGGTTCCCTTCCTGCAAAAATACTTTGCGTGGGAAACCCAGGCGCTGAAAACCAAGCCCCTGTCCTCCTGGGCAGAGGCACGCGGCGGCGACAATATCTTTGCCGTGCTGTGGCTCTACGAAAAAACGGGAGACGAAACCCTCCTTGACCTCTGCCGACTTCTGTACGAGCAGACCTTTGACTGGGATGCCGCCTACGACAAGGACGCATGGTCGGGTACTTATCATATCGTCAATGTACAGGAGAGCTTTAAGCTTTTCCCGGTCATGTACGCCGTCACGGGCGATTCCCATTATCTGGATGTATACTACAAAGGCATTGAGAATCTCTACATGGCTGCGGGACGGCAGGATGGCATGTCCAACGGCGACGAGCTCACCCGCGGCATCGACGGGGTGTACGGCAGCGAAACCTGCGCCGTGGTGGAGCGGATGCTCTGCGACGAGATCGCCCTGTACCTTTTGCGGGATGCGACCATTGCCGACCACCTGGAACTGATCGCCTACAATGCCCTGCCGCAACAGCTCCTCCCCGACGGCAAGGGACAGGTCTACTTTACCATGCAGAATCAGGTGACTGCCAATATGGGCTCCCACGGCTTCACCAGTGACGGCGGCGACCGCTCGGTCTACGGTCTGCCCGGCGGCTTCCCCTGCTGCGTCCACAACTACCAGATGGGCTGGCCTCTGTTTATCGCCTCCATGTGGATGGCGACCTCGGACGGCGGTCTTGCGGTGGGCGCCTACGGTCCCAATACCGTCACGGCTACAGTGGGCAGCGGCACTCATCTGACCGTCACCCAGACCACCAACTACCCTTACGAAGATACCGTCACCCTCACGCTTTCCGCCGACCGGACTGACACATATCCGATCTATATCCGCATCCCCGAGTGGTGTCAAAACCCCTCCGTTGCGGTGAACGGCAATGCCGTCGAGGTTGATACGGTTGCGGGTACATACGCAAAGCTGTCCGCCGCATGGGAGAACGGGGATACCATCACCCTGCATTTCCCCGCAGAGATCACCGCCACATGCACCGATAACAACAGCATCAGCATCCGCCGCGGCGCCGTTCTGTTCGCCCTGGAAATCGGAGAAAACTGGAAAAAGATCAGCTACAATCCCTACAACTGGAATCTGGGTCAGGACTACCCTTCCTACAACATTACCCCCACAACGGATTGGAATTACGCGCTGGCAGACTTCCGCTTTGATGACGTAGCCTCCAATTTCACGCTCATCCGCAACCCCATCAACGACGGGATGCGCTATCAGCTCTCGGACGCCCCCATCGTGCTGGAAGCCAAGGCGAGAGCCGTGACCGACTGGAAGCTGAATGCCGCCTTAAATGTCGCAGGCGATACCCCCGTTTCCCCTGTTTCATCTGACCGGCTGGGCGGTCAAACCCTCACTGTCCGACTGGTTCCCTACGCCCACACCCGCCTGCGGATCACCCTTCTGCCCTGGACCGGTGATGGGCAGACCGTCACCGCAAGTCGCTCTGACGATCATACGCTCCTGTTTGACTCGGTAGCGGTTCCGCTGGAAAAGCAGGGCGCGTCGGCAGGCGCATCAGTGCTCGCCTATACCCTTCATTTGACCTACCGGACTTCCGCGGATCTGGCGCTTTGCGCACAGGTCAATCGCAAGGATGCGGGAACTGTCACCCTGAAGCGGGGCGAGGGCACGGTCACACTGGACACCAGCGCCCTTCGCACCAACTACCACAACCGCTTGTCTTTCACGACGGCTGACGGCTCGGCTCTTCCCGCAGACGTAAGCCTTTCACTGTCGGTAGAAATCCAAAACGGCAGTGCAATCCGCTATGAGGCTGAGGATGCCAAGCTTACGGGCTCTGCCTACAAATCCACCTCCCATGTGGCAGGCATCGACGATGTTGGCTCCTCTCTGACCTTTGATCACCTGCTCATTGAGAAAGACGGAGATTACACCCTCCGCTTCTACTACGCCGCTCCCCTGGGCTTCGCCTCCCATACCGTCTATGTGGACGGAGTTAAGCGCGGCACGCTCCGCTACAACGAAAACGGCAAATCCCTGGGGTGGGGCTGCTTTGACAGTGACATCTACGCCGATATTCACCTCACCTTAGAAAAAGGAATCCACACCCTCCGCATTGAAAAGACGCAAACCGATACGGGCTTTGCAGAACTGGACGCCTTTGATCTTCTCCCCTGCTCCCTGACCGGCGGCGTTCCCGTTCCTCCGCCCGCCGAGGACGATCCCCCTGCTTCCGACGGTGACCGCTACGAGGTCGAGGACGGTGTGGTTCTGGGTACCGCCGGCAATCGGGGCACCCATGTCGGCGGTATTGACAACGTAGGAGACGGCGTGGAATTGACCGTGACCGTTCCCGTCGCAGGTACCTATATCCTTCGCATTTACCATTCCGCTCCAATCGGCAAAGCCACCCACACGCTGTTCGTGGACGGCACAGTGGCAGGCACACTCACCTACGGCAGCACCCTCACGGGTTGGGGCGTGTTTGACCCTGCCAACTATGCCGAAATAACAGTTACCCTCACAGCGGGCAGCCATACGGTACGGATCTGCCGCCAGGCGAACGATGCGGGCGCTGCCGAGTTGGACGCCGTACTGGTTTACCCCGCTGATTGACACGACTTAATAACTCCTTTGTATTCATGCTTACCTCTGAAAGCGGTTTGCACGCTGAACACCGTGCGAACCGCTTTCTTTTGATGTCTGAATGGGTCTTGACCTGGAAGCAGGCAGCCGCACACAGGCGGGACTTGCTGCCTACAAGGACTTCCTTTATGTGTATACACTTGGCGGAACAATCAACACGGAGCATCTGTCGGACATTCCGGTTGCAAGCGAGCGGAGCTTTCTCAAAATGCGGACAGACATCAATCATGAGGATTTCGCGCTTGGCAAGCAGGCGTGGAATAACCTGCGGCAATATGGCGCAGCCACCTGGTACGACTGGTGCTATGCAAATTGGGGTACCAAATGGAACGCTTACGGGTATGACGGATACGAGCCTGCCTCCATGCCGGATGATTGTATCTGGTTTCAGACCGCATGGGCGGAACCCAAGCCCGTCATAGAAGCGCTTGCCCGCAGGTATCCCGACATTACCATCGAACACGAATGGGCAGATGAAGACCTCGGTCATGGATGTGGTCGCCGCATTTATGAAAACGGCGAAGAATCCGAAGTCTACTACCCCGAAGGCGAGGTGGAATCCGTTGAATATGCCGCCTCCGTGTGGGACTACGACTTCTGCGATCTCGGCATGGCAAAGAACAAGACCGGAACGCGGTATATCCACACCGACTACGATGATTACGAATGCATCGAAATCTGCGGAAAGCAGGCTCTCTTTACCAACGAGCGCCTGACCGAGGATGAGATTCCCGAAGGGATGTACCTTTATCACCTCCGCCATAGCGATGACGGAAGTGACTTTGCCTCATTGGAAGCGAAGGTAGTCGTCAATCACGGCGGCTCTGTCATCACAAACGAGCCGATTGCACTCGGTGAGGACGGATATATTGCCCTGAACGATGAAAATTCTCCGAATTTTATGGGCGACACCCGCACCCTTGCCGCTTTTATGGGCGGGGATTTTCCAAGTCAAGGTCCCGGTCTTACGATGTAAGCTGAATCAAAAAACAGAAAGAAGGAATTCAAAAATGAAAACATACAGATTTGTCACCACCAAAGGCAGTGTCACCATTCCGTTCGATATCCGCATTTGTAAGAATTGGGGATCCGGAACGCTTGTCTCGGTTGAGGAACAGAAGGACGGCGCTCTGCTTCTGCGCAAGGAATCCATCTGCGATTGCGGTAAAAACAGCAAGGCACATGAAACCTCACTCTTCGATGTTCTTGAAAGTCTCAAGCCCGCCGAGCAGCGTGCGGCATTCAATTTTCTTACAAGAAAACTGCTCCGTGATGCGGAGGTGGAGTGATGCCGCTTCCGCTCTATTACGATTCGCTTGACACTGCCCGCCGAGAAGATGATATCATGCTGTGGCGAGCCTCATTCAAGGAGAATATCCGATGTAAAAATGCCATCGAAAAAGCGCTTGCCGAGAATTTCGACGGCATGCATCTCAAGGACGGTATCATCCCGCCTCTTGCAGAGGAATACGGTACAGACCGCCTCACATG
>CAVGEJ010000016.1:0-25614 GCA_963628215.1 Eubacterium sp. CAG:180 | reverse complement strand
TTTATGCATGATTGAATGTTTGGGAGATTTGGAGGCGAGTTGTTCAGCGGTTCCTAAAGATTGGAAGGGCAAAAAAGTGATTCCTTTCAGCACGAACGAAGGCAGCGGGCTTGCCGGGACGGTAGGCACGATGACCGCCAAATGCGAGGGCGCTACCGTTTTGGAAGCGCTGTCTATGCGCGGAAGCACTGCGCAGAATAACCGAACGCAGGCACGGCAACAAGTCGGCTCGTGGCTGTCAAACCTTTCGCTTGCATAGCAAAATGCAGGCAAGGGCACAATTGCATGGAGACGACCGAAAGCGCCCCGAACCGGAACATTCCGGTTCGGGGCGCTTTTCCGTATGCCGTTTGGCTTTTTATGCGTTTTTACCCGCAAAGAGCGTTTCGCACAGGCGTTCCTTTTCCTGCTCGCCGAGGTCGGATAGCAGAATCCGTCCCTGCAGGAGGTCGATGCTTTCTGCGGTCTGCACCTTTTCGGCAACTTTCCTGCGGATCGAGAAGGTTGCCTGCGTTTTTTGCAGTTTTGCGATGACTTCGCGCTTCTTCTCGGTCAGCACATCCACGGCAGGCATGGTGACGCGGACGGTGTAGGTCGCGGTGGGGTCATATTCGGTAAGCGTGACCGTGGCTTCCGCATAGGTATCCGCTTCGAAGGCGGTACTCTGTCCGTTTCGCTCGACCGTGACGGTCACATCGCCCGTTTGCGGGGCAAGCAGTTCGTCGGCGGGGTGGTGGAGGACGATATTCGGGAAGCGGAGCGACAGCCGTCGGTCGGTGGGAATGACGTTTCGGTCACCCTCGGTGCGGATTGTCACGGTCTGCGTGCCCGTCTGCGCGTCGTAGGAGGTCTCAATGACCGTCAGGCATTCGGCGCCGTCCTCGAGATCCTCATACAGGCGGAATCCGCCGTTCCCGTTCCAAATCGTCGCTTCCAACGCGTGCGGGTTGCCGCAGGCGTTTCCCGGGTCGCCCGAGCAGACCATAACCGCCCCCGCTTTTGCGAAAACGGGGATGCTGTCGGTCGGGCGGATTGCGACAAATTCTCTTCCGCCTTTGCCCACGCGGTAGATGTCCCCCGTGAAGAAGTCTGTCCAGACTCCCTCGGGCAGCCAGACGGGCGTTTCGCTCAACCCGTTTTTGCGGCTGTGCTCGGTGACGGGCGCGACCAGAAACTGCTGACCGAAGCGGTATTCGTTCGGGTAACGGTAGCTTTCCTCGCATTCGGGGTATTGGTAGTAGAGCGGCTCGCAGAGCGCAAGCCCTTCGGTTGCGGTGCGGTGATTGCAGGAATAGAGGTAGGGGATCATGCGGTGGCGCAGGCGCAGGGCGTCGGCGGCAAGCTGACCGATTCCGTTTTCGTATGCCCAAGGCTCTTTGGTCAGCATGGGGGAGTCGGTGCAGTGCATCCGATTGATGGGATTGAACACGCCGAACTGCAGGAAGCGCAGGTAAAGCTCGTCGTCTTTTTCCCCGAGGTGATGCCCGCCGATGTCGTGACTCCACCAACTGTAGCCGCAGTTCGCGGCGGTTGCGGTGAAATAGGGCATCAGGCGCAGGGTTGCCCACGAAATGGTGGTATCTCCCGAGAAGCCGATGGGGTAGCGGTGCGAGCCGATGCCCGCATAGCGGGACATAATCAGCGGGTGGCGTGCGGCGTGGTCGAGGTAATGGTAATGGTTGAGCGCCCAGAGGGGATCCAGACCGTCCTTGGCGGAGGCAGTGCCCTGTTGCCAGTCGATCCACCAGAAGTCCACGCCGTCCTGCTCGAGGGGATGATGCAGGATGCGGAAGTAAGCCTCCAGAAAGCGCTTGGAGGACACGTCAAACGGGATGACCGCTTCGGTCTTGGGGTCTGTGCCCATCGCTTCCGCCATGGCGGGGTAAGCGTCCTCGTAATAGCGGATGCCCGAGGCGGGGTGCAGGTTCAGCGTGACGCGCAAGCCGCGCCGATGCAACGCCTGCAGAAAGGCGTGCGGGTCGGGGAAAAGATTGCGATTCCACGAATAGCCTGTCCAGCCGATTCTGCGGTTCTCGGGCGTTTCCAGACAGCCCCGGTCGGCGGTGTTTTTGCCGCTCGCGGTGATGCCTTTCTCTTCGTCGAGGTGCGAGGAATAGTGCCAGTCGGTGTCAAGCGTTGCAACCGTGAGCGGAATACCCGCCGCGGCAAAGCGATCCATCAGGTGCAGATACTCCCGGTCGGTGTAGGCGTGGAAGCGACTCCACCAGTTTCCGAAGGCGAAACGGGGGAGCATCGGCGGAAGTCCCGTCAGGCGGTAAAGCGCGAGAACCGCCGCGCGGTAGTCGTGCCCGTAGGCAAAGACATAGCGGTCGCTCTGGTCGGGAGAGGAAACGTCGGGATTGCCGTCCCCGTCAAGCGTGAGCGACGCGGTATCGTCCAGAACCGCAACGCCGTCGCGGGAGCAGACCCCGGGCGAGAGCGTGAGCCTGTGCTCGTCGCGGATGTTGTATTCCCCGTCAAAACAGTCGAGCGTGCGGGTTGTGCCGAGCAGGTTGCCGCTGTTGTCAAGCGGATGGCGAACCCCGTCCAGCAGGACAAAGCACTGCGCGGAATCTTCGGAGAGCGTGAGCGCGGCGGCGTCGGTTGTAACGGTCAGCGCGCCGTCCGCTTCCCCGGTGCGGAAGGGGACGGGCGGGAAATCGCGGTACAGAACGCTCTGGGTGGCGCGGTCGTTGAAGATGCGGGCGGAATCCTCTTCGATGCGGAAGAGGCGGTCGGACAGAACCGTCACGCGAAAATCCCGCCAAAGAACGGTTTGCGTGGCGGGACTTTTCGGTGCGGGAAGAATCGGGGATTGTCTCATGAAAGACTCCTTTCTGTTTGCGGGGCTGTGATCTGCTATCATACAGATATTATTATACAGAAAAAGGCTTTCCGTGTCGATATACGATTTTTATAGCGGGATATACGATTTTTATTTCTTTTCGAGGCGGTCGCAGTATGCGACGTATTCGCCCGGGGTCATTCCGCTGACCTCCTTGAATTTCCGGAAGAAGTAGGCATAGTAATTGAAGCCCGAAAGCTGAGCGACCTCGGAGAGATTGCGGTTGCCGCCGCGGATGAGCGCGTGGGCGTTTTCGATCTTGTAGCGGTTGAGAAAATCGGTGAAGGGAACGCCGAAATGCTTGCGGAAAAGCGTGGTGAAGTAGGCTTTGTTGTAGGAAAAGGTGCGGGAAATGGCTTCCAGCGAGACGGCGCGCGGGTCGTTGCTCTGAATATAGAGAATACAGCGCCGCACGAAATCCGCCGAGCGCGTTCCGCCGCCCGACGGGGCGACAACCGGGTCTCCGAGCGCGGCGAAAATGCGGCAGACCG
This sequence comes from Eubacterium sp. CAG:180, assembly GCA_963628215.1. GTDB lineage: Bacteria > Bacillota > Clostridia > Oscillospirales > CAG-272 > UMGS1865. The sequence goes on along the minus strand of CAVGEJ010000016.1, from coordinate 22,278 downwards.
AGGCGATCTGATAGAGTTCGGCGTTCCGGGTCTGCAGGGTTGCGAGAATGGCTTCCAGTTCCTCCCGGATGATCCGACCCGTCGGGTTGGTTGCGGGCAGGGTATGGGGATAGGCGGCGCTGCCCGAGAGAAGCGGATCGAAAATCTCGCTCAGGCGGGAAACGGGGAGCTTTTTGAGGAGGTTGCAGTCGAGATTGAAGGCATAGTAGCGCACGACGTCGCTCTCGGGCGAGGTGACCCCGCTGTGCGGCTCGAAGGGGTTGACGATCAGGAAATCCCCTGGATTGCAGATGTACGGCGTTCCGTCAATCCGGAAGATGACAGTGCCCTCGATAAAATACAGCAGTTCGATTTTCTCGTGCAGATGGTGGTGACAGCAGGTGCGCGGGTCGCGCTGGAGCGGCTGCCACGGCGGCAGGATGTTGTTCTTGTAGTCAAAGAGCATACGGGAAATGCGCAGCAGGCTGTCCTCTTTCTGTTTGGTCTTTTCGTAGATCGGTTCCATCATGCACGTCCTCCCGGGCATTGTTTCTGTGTTGATTATAGCAGACCGGGGCGCTTTTTTCAAGGGTTTGACGGAAAGAAAAAATCGATTTGGTGATTTTGCACGATTTGACCCTGTCGGTTTTGTATAATATTCTTTTTGTGGAGGAAAAGTGGGCTTTTGGAGGCGGAAAATATAAAAATAGTATATCCGAATGCTAAAATCTGTCGATTGCATAATCGCCCCGAATTTGTTATAATGAGACTGTAATACTTAACAGGAGGTTGCTTATGAAAAAAATTGCATTGCTTCTTTGTCTGATTCTGGTTGCCATGGTTCTGTTCGGGTGCGGGGGCAAGACCACACCGACGGAATCCGAGAAAACCGACGGACCGACAACCGACGCCACGGGGACGACCGAGAATCCTTATGACGAGAACGGGTACATCCGGGATTCGATTCCCGCAGGGCTGAACTACGGCAACGAGACCGTGCGCGTGATGGGGTGGAGCAACAGCGAAGCTTCCTACGATTTCAGCACGGACTACGCGAACGGCGACGAGATTGCCGAACAGACCTTCTCGCGCAACGAGCTGGTTCAGGAGCGCCTGCAGGTGGTTCTGGAGTTCAACATGAACTACAACGGCGGAAACGCGGACAGAGCCGAGTATGTTACCAATGTGGAGAACGCGCTGCGGTCGGGGACGACCGTGGATCTGATCGCCTGCTACAGCCAGTGCGCGGCGAATTTCTCGGCGGACGGCTTCCTGCGCGACCTGAACGAATACGGGAACATTCTCGATTTCTCCAAGCCGTGGTGGTCTGCGTCACTTCTGGAGAACGTGACCATTAACGACAAACTCTATTTCGCGTCCGGTTCGATCTCCGCAATGAATATTCTGCAGACTTTTGTCATGAGCGTCAACATGAAGAAGATTGAAGCAGACGGCACGCTGACCGACCCGCGCGAACTGGCGCAGGAGGGAGCCTGGACCATGGAGGAGTTCTACAACATCTGTCGGAACGCCTATGTGGACACCAACAGTGATGTTACGGGCAAAGATAAGGGCGATACCTTCGGTTATATCGGAATGGATGTTGTTGTCGGCGATGCATTTCTGGCGTCGAACGGCTTGAAGTACCTCTCCACCGATGACGATGGCAAGCTGGTGATTGCGCCCGAATTCAAGGGAACTGCGATTTACGATCTTTCGCGCGATCTGATCGCCTGCTTCAAGAGCGACGATTACTACTATCCGTCCTCCTACAGCTTCGAGATCTTCACCGATGGACGCGCCATTCTGGCGGGAACGAGTTTTCTGGTTCTGATGAAGAACCGCGAGAAGATGACCGACCCCTACGGCTATCTGCCGTTCCCGAAGGCGGACACCAACCAGAAGGAGTACTACTCCACCTCCGGGTTCCCGTACACCATGTGGGCGATAACGACCTACTGCGAGAACACCGAGCGCGCGGCATATGTTATGGAGGCGCTTGCATCGGGCGGCTACCGCACGGTTCAGCCGAAGGTTTACGACCTGCTCAAGTATCGCGGACAGGATGACCCGCTCAACGCGAAGATGTTCGACCTGATTATCTCTTCCAAGACCTATGATATGGGACGGATCTTCGTCAGCGAATTTGTATGGGCGGATTCTCCCGTTGCGCTCTTCCGCAAGCGACTCTACAACAACACGTCCGATGACTGGTATTCGGCGCTGACTCAGAAGTCCGAGAGTATGCAGAGAGTGATTGACAACATCAACTCGCGCTTCGGTTATTAACGGCAGGGTTGCTTAGTGCCTATGATGAAAAGAACATTTCTGCTTTTACTGGCCTTTGCGTTTCTTCTGGTCGGATGTAACCCGGGCGGCTCGGGTACGCCGACCGGGACGAAGCCGCGCGGAACGGAAGCCCCGACCAAAGCCGCGGACAAAACGGAGACCGATACCGCGCCTGCGGACGATTCCGCCGATCGGTTGGAACTGACCGCCGACGGCAAGGCGCTCTATGCTTTCGTTTATCAGCAGACCAATCTGCCCGACGGCGTTTCCTCTGCGGACTACGCAAAGATTGCGCGCACGCTCGCGGCGGATTGGGAAGAGAAGAGCGGCGTGGAATTTCAGGTCTGGAGCGACCGCAGAATTCCCGACGACATCGGCGGGGTCATTGCGGTCGGAAACGTCGCAGGCTACGCGGAGGCAGACGCATTCCAAGGATTGCGCTACAACGATTTCAGGGTAACGGGCGACGTGGGCTGTATCACGCTTGCCGCCTATACCTATTCCGCGCTGTGGATTGCCTCCGGGCAGATGACCGACGCACTTGTGCTGCGGGACGGAAACCTCTGCCTGAAACGGAGCGCGCTGAAGCTGTCGCATGACGCAAGCTATCCAATCGGTTCGCTGACCGTTGGCGGCGCGCCCGCCTCGGACTATCTGGTGGACTGCACCGAGACCGAAGCGAACCTTGCCGCACAGTTGATTGAAACCGTGCGGAGCACCTCGGGAGAGATGCTGATGCGGGCGAAAACCGACGGCACGGACGACGGCTCGCAGAACCGCATTGTCATCCGCAAGACCGAGGGACTGAGCGGTTACAGAATCGCGCGGAGCGGAACGGAATACCGTCTGGAATACGGCGACGGGCTGTCCGAAACGCTTCTGCGGCTCTATCTCGAGAATCGGTTTGCCAACGTTACGGGCGGCGAAAAACTGGAGATGGACGGTCTTGTCACGGTCTCCGAGCGGAGCGGCGACCGGATTATCATCACGCTGAACGTGCTGGATGTCTGGCAGAACAACGCAACGCCCGGAACGCGCGACGATATTGTGGCGGCGATGCTGCTTTCCTACCTGCCGGACTTCATCTGCCTGCAGGAATTCGACGTCAGCTACCGCAAAGCGCCCGGCGGGCTTCTGGATCAGACGAAGGAGCTTTACGCCGAGGTCACGGTGGACGGCGTGGCGCAGAACAACATCTGGAATCCGATTCTTTATCGCAAGGACCGTTACGCGGTGGTGGAATCGGGATGGCTGGATCTGGTGGAAGCCGCAGGCGCGGTGGAATCCTCCACCTACCCGGGCGCGGCGGACGGCGTTTCAAGCTTCCGCAAGCTGATCTGGGCGGTTCTGCGCGACCGTTCGGACGGAAGCCTGTATCTGGTGGGAAATTTCCATGCAAGCGTCAAGAGCCTTGATACGCATCCCGCGGAGGCGACGGCGGTCTCGGATACCATGCAGGGCGTTGCCGCGCGCTACGAGGGCTGTGTGACCCTGCTTTGCGGGGATTACAACTCCCGCCGCACGCAAGCGGGCGGCGTTCTGGAGCAACTGCGCGCAAAGGGCTTTGCGGATACCTACGACACCGCGAAAGTCCGCAACGATTCGGGGACTTGGCACGAACTCGGAAAAGCGCCCGGCGGGCGCTATGAGAGCGACGCCATTGACCATATTCTCACGCTCGGAGGGATCAGTCCGCAGGTGTATCTGGTTCTGACCGACGAGAACCTTCTGAGCGCGAGCGACCATTGCCCGACCGTACTTGCGTTTACCAAAACCTGAGAAACCCGAAAAACATGAAAGGAGAGGTAGTTATGAAAAAGCTGTACACAACCCCCATGATGGCATCCGTCGAGTTGTCCGCGCAGGACATCCTGACCGATTCGCTGACGCTTTCGCAGGGCGACGCGCTTGACCGCGAGGCAACATGGAAACTCGGATGACCGAATCCCTTTGCGTATCCTGGAATCTGCTCAACGCGTGGATGCCGGGAACGGCGGTCTATCGGACTGCCGCGGAACGCGCACCCCGCGCCGCCGCATGGCTCGCGGATCGCGCGCCCGACCTCATCTGCCTGCAGGAGTTCGACTACTACTATCGGCATGACACCGCATTTCTTTCCGCGCTCGGAGACGCGTATACCGAGGCAAAGGGGAGCGGCGAGCTGCCGGGCGGGAGTTGGAATCCGATTCTGTACCGCCGCGATCGGTGGCGGGAGGAAGCGGCGGGAAGATGGGACTTTACGGCAAACGGTTTTCCGGCGGTGGACACCAAAAACGACTGCCGCGAAACCTATCCCGCCCATGCCTGCAACGAATCCCCGCGCTACGCATATCCCGAAGAAGCCCCGGAGGCGGCAAAGCCCGGTTCGCGGTTTCGCAGTCTCTCATGGGTTCTGCTGAACGGAACACCCTGCGGCGGCAGACTGTTGGTTGCGAACACGCATCTCAGCCTGCGCACGTGGTGTCAGACCGAAGAGGCGGATTTCATCCACGAAAAGCTGACAACTCTGGCAAAGACGTATGCCTGCCCGGTTCTGCTCTGCGGGGATTTCAATTCCGGCATTGCGGTGGGCGGCGCGAAACGGCTGACGGAACTGGGCTTTCGCGATACGCACGACCTTGCGGCGGAGCGCGACGACCGCGCGTCCTGTCACCCGTCCTCGGGGAAAGGGGAGAAGCAGGAGAAAGACGAAATGCCCGCGCCCCATTACCCCTATGCAATTGACCATGCGTTCCTTTTCGATCCCGCCGCCCGCGTTCGGGCGGAAGAATACCGCATTGTTGCCGAGGAGCGGTTGCTGTCGGTCAGCGACCACTGCCCAACGGTTCTGCGGTTCAAAATCAACTCTTAAACGGAGGAATCAGAAGATGAAACGAATTATCCCGATTTTGTTGATCCTTGCAATGCTCCTGTCGTTTGCCGTTACGGCGCACGCAGAGGAAGCGCAGACCGATACCGTGACCCTGACAGCGCCGACGCTTTGCTCGGTGCAGACAGCGGTCAACGAAACCGATGAAACCCTGCACGACGTGCGTTTCCTTGCCACCGTTTCCGACCTGCGCGGAACGGCGCTCGGTATGGAAATCCGCGCGAACTTTGTATTGGACGGCGAGCAGAAGAGCGTTCTTTACAACGCGGCAGACGGGCTGGAAGGCGATACGGTCTATTCGTCTGTAAAGGAGACGGTGGACGGCGTGACCAAGAGCGTGACTGCGGCGGAACTTGCGGGCGACGAGAATGCCATGGGCATTTTCGCGGCGATTATCAAGGGCGTTCCGTCCAACCTGACCGTCACCTTCTCGGTTACCGTCTACGTCAAGGACGGAGAGACGGTTGTCTCCTCGCCTGTCACGATGGCGGTTGATAAAAACGGCGTGTTTGCAGAGGTGGCTGTGAATCAGAACTTTGACAATGCGACCACGCTTGATGAAGCGGGAGTCTCGAAAGTGGCTTATGCTACCGGTAATTGGGATGTCAAAGTTGAGAACGGCAAATTGGTTGTTCCGAAAAGCAATGGTGATCCGTATTATCTTACTTTAATCGGTAAAGACAAAGTCGGCGGAGCGAAGACCTATCTGCTGGAGATGGACCTGACCATTGAGCAATTGCATGTCTTTACGCTGATGTTCAACGGAAACAAGGAACCCTCCACCACAAAGGCGGATAACCGATGCTCTGCGGCAGGTGTTTCTCTGCGTCAGAGAAACAAGGATGCGAACGGAAACTGGAGCGGCTTTGGTCAGGGAACAGTTAAGTACGACATTATAACGAATTATATCACATGGAAGAGTGATGGGGCGGGTCAGAGTCAAGTCGACGGATATCGACCCTTCTTGTCGGTTGAAGGTGAACAAGCAAGCGTATCCTTCCACCTGTCCGTTCTGATTGAGAGCACCGACGATGGATGCCGTGCAACGGTATTCTGCAATGGTGTTTACGCAAGTTCGTTCCTTTTCAAGCAGGGTGTTACCAATGTGACCGACAATACCACGCTCAATGTAACCGAGAACAGCGCAATCATTCTCTGGGCAGAGAGCACCGCAATGACCATCGACAACCTGAAGCTTCTCACCGTCAACAACTGATGAACCGATAAGGAGACATTTATGAAACGAGTAGCGGCTATTTTACTGGCGCTTGCCATGGCAGTGCCATTCGCGTCCTGCGCGACAACCGATTCTCCCCAGAACGAAAACACTTCCGGGCAGGCAACAACCGAGGCGCAGGCAATGAACAAAACCACCGAAGCACAGACTTCCCACGATACCCCCGATGACAGAACCGTCTTTGCGCTGAACGAGAGCAGTGCGTGGGTCAAGAAGCTGGACCCACGCATGGAAGCAACCGCGGACGGCATTCCCTGCGACTGGAGTGCCTCGGGCATTGAGTTTGTCGCAACCGGAAAGGGCGATATGACCTTTGCCCTCACGGTCACCACCAATATGGGCGCGGGAAAGGAAGGTTGCTCCTTCCGCGCGTATGTGGACGGCGCGGCATACCTCAACGGCGAGAGCGTCTACTACGAAGTGAAAAAGGGTGACGCGACCATCACCCTGAAGAATCTGCCCGAAGGCACACATACCATCCGCTTGGTCAAGGTCACGGGCTACACACTGTCGAACACGATGCTCAAGAGCGTGTCCTTTGACGGAACGGTTGCCGAGACCGCGCCTGCGGCGAAGAACCTGCTTCTGGAATTCGTCGGCGACAGCATTTGCTGCGGTTGGGGCGTGATCGGCGACCACAAGGGCGCTTACAGCGATCAGGACGCAACAATGGCATACCCCTACCTGATTGCCGAGGCGATGGGCGCAGACCTTTCGGTCATGGCGCTCTCGGGACAGGGACTGACGGTTGGAAACCCGGGCATTTTCGCGGGCTACAAGTACGCAAGCCCCAACCGCTCGATGAAAACCGAGTACGGTTTTGCGCGGAAGGCGGATTATTCGATTCTCAATGTCGGAACAAACGATTGCGCCAACGGTCTTTCCGCCGCAGAGTTTGAAGCGAAGCTGAAGGAACTGATTGCCGTGGTGCGCGAGAAGAACGGCGCGGACTGCCGCATCGTTCTGGTTGGCGGCATGATGAAAACCGAGTACAACGACACCATCAAGCGCGTAACGCGCGAACTTGGCGGCGCGGCGGAGAAATACTATGTGTACATCGCGGATCAGGCGGCGGGCGGCAATCATCCCACCGAGGCGGAGCACAAGGAATACGCCGAGCTGTTGGGCGGAATGCTTGACGCAATCGAAAAGGGCACTTACGAAGAGGGCGAGGACTATACTCCGCGCCTGCCGACCAAAGTGACCACTGTCTGGAGTCAGGATTTCGAGAGCGCGACAACGCTTGAAGAAGCGGGTATTACCAAAACCATTGATTCGTCCAAGTGCAAAGGCTGGGACGTTAAAGTGGAGGACGGCAAGCTGTCGGTTCCCGCGCATGGCTGGCACGATACCCCCGATTACTTCCTCACCCTTGCGGGTGCCGACACGCTGGCAGACGCAAAGACCTACCTCATTGAAATGGATCTGACCTTTACGGGATTGAGCGTCTTTATGGTGATGCTGAACAATGATAATGCGCTCAGCAATGACCGTGCAAAAAATTTCAAGAATGCTTTGTCGGTAGCTCTGCGTCAATGGAACGGTACCAAAGGCTCCTATTACGGGGCAATCGGCACCGGCGAGGAAAATGAAACAACACCGATCCGAAAGACTCTGGTAGCAAATTTGATGTCCTATCAATCGCCAAGCAGTTTCCAATTTGTGAGCCAAGATAATGAGGTTCGTGAGGTGACCGAAGAACAGACGAGTGTATCTTTCCGCCTGTCCGTTCTGGTTGAGAGCACCGATGACGGATGCCGCGTTACCGTGTTTATTGACGGTGAATATTTAACCTCCGCTCGCTATGATGTTGCTTACAACGTAACCACAAACAGCGGAATTGTCCTCTGGGTACAGCAGACCACTGTTACCATCGACAATCTGAAGCTGAGCATTCCCGCATAACACAAGGCAAGGGGACAGCCTGATTCGGCTGTCCCCGAAGGAGTTTTTATGAGAGAAGAACAGCTCTTCTGCGACGGTTGGATGTTCCATCGCGGAGACATCCGCCCCACGCCGCCGCGGCACAAAATGATTTCCTACCAGAGCGCAAAAACCGAGCGCTACCAGATGGGACCCGCCTCCCCCTACCACTACGTCACGGACGGAACGCAGTTTCCGACCGAAGAGAAGGAGTACCCCTCCGAGGACTGGGAAAAGGTCACGCTCCCGCACGATTATCTCGCGGGCGACGGCTACGACCCCGCCTGCAGCGCCGCGCTCGGCTTCTGCAAATACGACAACGGGTGGTACGTCAAGCGCTTTGAGATTCCCGCCGTGGACGAGGGCAAGCGCCTGACCCTCTTGTTCGAGGGTGTGACGGGGCATGCGACCGTGATGCTGAACGGTTGCCTGATGAAGCACAATTTCTGCGGCTATACGCCGTTTGAGGTCGACATCACCGACATGGTGAAGTACGGCGCGGAAAATTCGCTTGCCGTGTTTGTTGATATGACCGAACACGAGGGTTGGTGGTACGAAGGCGCGGGCATTTACCGCCCCGTGCGGCTTCGCAAGACCGACCTTTGCGCGATTGACCTTTGGGGCGTTTTTGCGCGCCCCGAGCGGCATGAGAATGAGGACGGCACTTGGGTCGTTCACACCGAGACCACCCTGCGCAACGACAGCGAGCGGGACGAGCGCCTGACCGTGAAAGGGGAGATTCTGGATGCGGACGGGCAGGTGATTGCCACGTCGGGCGCGGAGGCGACCGTTTCCCTGCGCGACAAGGCGACCCTGCGCTACGAATTTGCGGTGAGGAAGCCGCGGCTGTGGTCTCCCGAAACGCCTTCCCGCTACACCATGCGCACAAGCGTGTTTCGCGGGGAGACCGAGACCGACCGCGACGAGGTGAAATTCGGTTTCCGCACCATCCGCACCGACTGCAACGAGGGGCTGTTCATCAACGACAAGCCCTACCGGCTCAAGGGCTTCTGCGCGCACGAAAGCTGCGGGCTGACGGGAAAGGTCATCCCCGAAAATCTGCAGCGCTACCGCGTGAAGCTGATGAAGGAGATGGGCGCGAACGCTTACCGCACGTCGCACTATCCGCAAAGCGAGGAACTGATGGAAGCGTTGGACGAGGCGGGCTTTCTGGTCATGGACGAAACGCGGTGGTTTGAATCGACCGACGAGGGGAAAGCGCAACTGGAAACGCTCATCCGGCGCGACCGCAACCGCCCGTGCGTGATCTTCTGGTCAATCGGAAACGAAGAGCCGCTCCATACCGACCCGCGCGGCGTGCGCATCTGCCGCTCCCTGCGTGCCCTCGTGCGGAAGCTTGACCCCTCCCGCCCGATTCTCACCGCCGTGACCCACAAGGGCGGCACAGTTTATGACGAGTTGGACGTCATCGGGACAAATTACCTCTGGAAATACATCGACAGCATCCGCGCGGCGCACCCGGACAAGCCGTTCCTCTCGTCGGAATGCGGCGCAACGGGAACAACGCGGGGGTGGTACTATGACGATGACCCGCTCCACGGCTACGTCAGCGCCTACGACCACGATGTCAACAGCGCCTTTATGAGCCGCGAGAACACCTGGAAGCGGATTCTTTCCTACCCGTGGATGATGGGCGGATTCTTCTGGAACGCGTTCGAGTACCGCGGAGAGGCGGTGTGGCCGCGCGTCTGCTCGGTCAGCGGCGCGGTGGATCTGTATCTGCAACCAAAAGACGCGTTCTATCAGCACAAGGCGCTCTGGAGCGAAACCCCGACGGCGCACATCCTGCCGCACTGGAATTTTGCGGGGCGGGAGGGCGAACCGATTCGGGTATCGGTCTACACCAACCAACCGCAGGCGGAACTGTTCCTTGACGGGGAAAGCCTCGGGAAACGCGACATCGAGCCTGCGGGACACGCCGAGTGGCAGGTGCCCTACCGCCCGGGCAGACTGGAAGTCCGTTGCGGGAAGGATGGGAAAATCCTTGCAACCGACGTGCGGGAGACCACGGGCGCGGCGGTGGCGTTAAAACTGCGCTTGGAAACGCCCGACGTGAAGAAGGGCGACACGGCGCTTGTTACCTGCTGGTGCGTGGACAGCGCGGGCAGGGAAGTGCCGGACGCCGCGCCAACGGTGGATTTCACCGCCTGCGGGGGCGGTCGGGTGTATTCCACGGGGAGCGGCAACGCCGACCATACGCCGATTTTTACGCCCACCCGCAAGATGTGGATGGGGCGGATCAGCGTGGCGGTCAGACTGACGGGGGATTCCCTCTGCAGGCTGTACGCAACCGCCGACGGATTGCGCGGCGCGGGACTGAAAATCGGGAGCGAAAAGCAGGATATCTGAAGCAAAGGAGAAAAACAATTGGCACGGCTGTTTGAAGAACACCTGATCCGCGCGTGTACCTGTCTGGACGGGGCATGGCGGATGCAGGCAGACCCTCACGATGTCGGGGAGTCGGAACAATGGAATCTGGGACTGCCGAACGGAGCGTTTACCTCTGTTCCGTCGGTTTTCAATCTGCGCGAGGGAATGCTCGACTACGAGGGCGCGGTATTCTACGAAAAGAACTTCTTTTGGGGTGGCGGCTGTCTGCGGCTGACCTTCGACGGGGTTCTGACAAAGGCAAAGGTCTGGCTTGACGGAGACCTTCTCGGAACGCACACGGGCGGATTTACGGGCTTTTCGTTTATCGTCCCGAACGTCCCAAAGGGTTGGCATCGCCTGACGGTTTGCGCCGACAACCGCTTTGACGCGCATTCCATCCCGCAGAAAAAGGTGGACTGGTATCATTGGGGCGGGATCATCCGTTCGGTACGGGTTGAGACGTTGCGCGGCATTGCGATTCTCTCGGAGCGCATGGAGTACACGCTCGCCGACGATCTGACCTCTGCCGCCGCGCGGGTGGTCATGCGGCTTTACAATGCCTCCGGCGCGGAAACCGCCGACGCGGTTCGGGTAGCGCTCGACGGGACAGAGACGGCAAGCGTTTCCCTGACGTTGAAGCCGCATGAGACGCGGGAGGTGACGACAGAGACCTTTTCCGTACCGTCGCCGCGCCTGTGGTCGCCGGAGTCGCCCGCGCTGTATACGCTGTCTCTCTCCACCGCGACCGATGACCTTGCCGACCGCGTGGGCTTCCGTCTGGTCGAGGTGAAGGACGGGCAGGTGCTCCTGAATCACCGCCCCGTGGAATTCCGCGGGGTGAACCGCCACGAGGAACACCCCGACTTCGGCTTTGCCTTCCCGCAGACCCTGATGGCGCGGGATCTGGAACTGATCCGGAATCTGGGGTGCAATGCGGTCCGAGGGTCGCATTACCCGAACCGAAAGGACTTCCTCGATCTGTTGGACGAGAGCGGTCTCTTGTTCTGGAGCGAGATTCCGATCTGGGGTTGCGGATTTTCAAGGGAAGCCCTTGCCGACCCGCTGATCGTTGCGGGCGGACTGGAAATGCACCGCGAAATGCTGGAGCAGTACTACAACCACCCCTGTATTCTCTTCTGGGGAATGCACAACGAAATCCCGTCGGATTGCGCGGCGGCGGTGGAGATGAGCGAAAGCTATTACCGCTACCTCAAGGAGAGAGGCGGAAACCGCTTGGTGGTCTACGCCTCCAACCAACCCGAAAAGGATCTGTGCCTGCAGTATTGCGATTGCGTTTGCCTGAACATCTACCTCGGTTGGTACGAGGGAAAGCCCTCGGACTGGGACGGGTACACCGACCGCATCCTCGAACGCCTGCGCGCGCTCGGTGTGGCTGACAAGCCGATTCTCTACAGCGAATTCGGCGCGGCGGCGCTTTTCGGCTGTCATGACGAGGATACGGTGCTCTGGAGCGAAGAGTATCAGGCAAAGCTGCTGGCGCACTGCCTGCGGGTCTTTCACAGCCATCCTGCCGTGGTCGGCGCGTTCGTCTGGCAGTTTGTCGACATCCGCACCTGCCTTGCCGCAGGCATCAATCGGGCGCGGGGCTTCAACAACAAGGGGATTCTGAACGAATACCGCAAGCCAAAACTGGCGTATCACGCCGTGCGGCAATGCTATCTGGAATTTGCCCGTGCGGAATCCGAAAAGAACGGGAAAGGGGAGACAACCATATGACGGAGACCTTTATCACATCCTGCCCGATGGAGCACCGCTTTCTGACGCCCGAGGACGGCGCGCAGTACTTCTTCGGCTACTACGATATGCGGGCGGACGACGGGAGCGGACGGCATTTGTGCCATCGGGTGCAGTTCGCCGACCGCCTGCCGGGGGCGCAGGACGTGGCGGAACTGGGATATCTTGAAAATCGGGTGTTCACGCCGTTTGCAAAAACCACCGCGTGGAACTTTCAGCAGGGCGCGATGCTCGAATACCACCCCTGCGAGAAGAACACCGTTTTCTACAACACGGTTCGCGGGGGAAAGTTTGTTACCGCAATGCAGAATTTTGCTTCGGGGGAAATACGGTATGCCGACCGCCCGTCCGCCTGCCATTCGCCCGACGGAAAATGGGGGCTTTCGGTCAACTTCGGCAGAATCTTCGATTTCCGCCCGGGTTACGGCTATGCGGGAATGGAAGATCCGAACCGGGAGGTCTGCGCGCCTGCCGATGACGGAATCTACCTCACGGATTTTGCGACCGGGACTTCCGGGATGCTGTTCCCGCTTTCGGTTCTTGCGCCGATCTCGGGCTTCGCTGCGGACGAAAAGCTGCTCGTCAACCATATCACCTTCTCGCCCGACAGCAACCGCTTTCTGTTCCTGCTGCGCAATTTCCCGAACGGGAAAAGCCCGTGGCTGACAAGCCTGATGATCGGAAACCGGAGCGGAGAGGTCTACACGCTGCTCCCCGCAACCTATGTTTCGCATTACTTCTGGCTGAGCCCCGACGAGGTGATCGCGCATTGCACCGTGGCAACGGTGGCGGGGGACAAAAAGAGCCTCTTCCGCCTGAATGTTGTGACGGGGGAGGCAAAGGAATACGATATGCCGTACTTTACGCAGTTCCCGAACGGGGACATCCATTGCAGACTTGCGCCGGACGGCGAGAATATCATCGGCGACGGCTACGAGTTCGGCGGTTACCGCCGCGTGATGGAATACCGCGTTGCAACGGGGGAATCGCGGGAACTGTTTGCCGCAAGGTCGCCCAAGCCCGCGAATCTGGATATTCGGTGCGATCTGCACGTCCGTTGCGTTTCGGGCGGATTGGTCAGCTACGATACCACCGAGCGCGGAATCCGCGAAATCGCGGCGGTACGGTACTGACCGTCCATGCCAAAAGCTTTTCCTGTAACATTTCCGCCCGCCTTCCCCGGAAGGCGGGCGGATTTTTTCTCTGTGATAAAATCTTACGGAAAGAGTTTCTCGAGCCTGCGGCAAAGGTCGGGGGCGGGCGGGGTGAGCGGGAGACGGTACTCGGGCAGGCAGAAGCCGCACAGGAAGGCGGCGTATTTGACGGGAATCGGGTTGACCTCTGCGGTCAGTTCGCGCAGAATCGGGCGGAGTTCCTGCATTTTCTGCGCGGCGCGGCGGTCGTTTCCTTCGCCGCACAAACGGCACAATTCGCACATCCGCTCGGGGAGAACGTTGGAAGCAACCGAAATCACCCCGCGCGCGCCCAACTTCATCGCCGCAACGGTCTGGTGGTCGTTGCCCGTGTAAAAGTCGAGGTCGTCCCCGCATTCCGCAATCGCCTGTTCCAGAAGCCCGAGGTCGCCCGAGGCTTCCTTGACGGCGCAGATGCGGTCGATCTTCGCCAACTCGCGGTAGTGCGCGGCGGTCAGGGTCATGCCCGTGCGCGAGGGGACATTGTAGACGATAACGGGGCGGTTGGTCGCCTCGGCGATTGCGCGGTAGTGCGCGAGGATGCCGCGGTCGGAAGCCTTGTTGTAGTAGGGCGTGACCGCAAGAAGCGCATCCGCGCCCGCCTGCGTGGCGATTTCGGCAAGCCGCACGGCGCGGTCGGTGCAGTTGGAGCCGCAACCCGCAAGGAGCGGGACACGCCCCGCGATGCTCTCGTGCGCCATGCGGATCAGTTCGCGGTGCTCGTCAAAATCCAGCGTTGCGCTCTCGCCCGTCGTTCCCGCAACCAGAATTGCCGCAATTCCGCCCGCAATCTGGAATTCGATCAGCGCTTCGAGTGCGGGACGGTCGATTTTTCCGTCCCGGAACGGGGTAATCAGCGCGGTTGCCGCGCCTTTGAAAACGGTCGGTTTGTGTAAACTCATCCGAATTTTCCTCCTTTGGCGGGAAAAGACTTGCAATCCGCTCCCGTTTGGTATATAATATAAGAAACCGCGTCATACGGCGCAATCGCGGCAGTCCGGGACTGCAAAATGCAAATTGCCGCCGATAGCAGAATATGCGCAAACGATCCGGTTTGCGAAAGAGAGGAATTTTCACCCATGAGCGATATCATGACCAACGACCTGCCCGAAACCGCGCTCCGAACCGCGGACTTCGATTACGAACTTCCCCCCGAGTTGATTGCACAGCACCCGACCGAGCGGCGCGACGCGTCGAGACTGATGGTGCTGAACCGCGAAACGCACAGCGTTGAGCATCGGCATTTTTCGAATCTGACCGACTATCTGCGGGCGGGGGACGTGTTGGTTGTCAACGATTCCAAGGTCATTCCCGCACGGCTTTACGGCTATGTGGAGGGCAGACCCGAGGCGGGGATCGAACTGCTGCTCCTGCGCCAGCGGGAACTGGATCTCTGGGAGACGTTGGTCAAGCCCGGAAAGCGCGCGCGGGTTGGCATGAAGCTTGTTTTCGGCGACGGGATACTCACAGGAGAGATTACCGATATCGTGGAAGAGGGAAACCGCCTGATCCGCTTCTCCTATGACCACAGCGCGCATGAGAATATCTATGACATCCTGCACAGAATCGGTCTGATGCCCCTGCCGCCGTACATCACCGAGCAACTGCGCGACAACGACCGCTACCAGACGGTCTACGCGCGCGAGGAGGGCTCTGCTGCAGCGCCGACGG
The DNA here is from genome assembly GCA_963628215.1 of Eubacterium sp. CAG:180. Taxonomy (GTDB): domain Bacteria; phylum Bacillota; class Clostridia; order Oscillospirales; family CAG-272; genus UMGS1865. The sequence goes on along the minus strand of CAVGEJ010000016.1, from coordinate 6,971 downwards.
CGGGACTGCACTTTACCCCCGAGTTGTTGGAACGCGTGCGCGCAATGGGCGTTGCGGTCGTTCCCGTGATGCTCCACGTGGGGCTTGGAACGTTTCGCCCGGTCAAGGAGGACAACATCCGCGACCACGTTATGCACACGGAATTCTGCTCGGTCAGCGCCGAAAGCGCGCGGATTATCAACGAGCGGAAAAAGGCGGGCGGACGGCTGATCTGCGTGGGGACAACCTCCTGCCGGACGATTGAGAGCGTGGCGGAGGAGGACGGAACGATCCCGGCAAAAAGCGGGGAGACGGGAATCTTCATCTACCCGGGTTACCGTTTCAAAGCGGTGGACGCGCTGATTACGAACTTCCACCTGCCGCAGAGCACGCTTCTGATGTTGGTCTCGGCGTTCTACGACCGTGATCACATTCTCGAGGCATACCGCACCGCAGTGCGCGAAAAGTACCGCTTCTTCAGCTTCGGAGACGCGATGCTGATTCAATGAGCGGGGCGGTGAAAAAAGATTTTTGTTTTTTTAGAAAAGGTCTTGACAATATGTGATTTATCACATACGGGTTTGTCAAAAAGACGCAAAAGACGCCGACTCGCGAAATAGAGTTGGCGAAAAAATATCGCACCGATTACGAATGCAGAAAGGGGATTATGTAATGGGAAAAAATTTCAGAGAAACCTTGAATGCGCAAATGAAGAACCCGGAGTTCAAAGAGGAATGGGATGCTTTAGAGCCGGAGTATCAAATTATCAAGGCTATGCTGAACTCTCGGATTGAAAAATCCCTGACGCAACAGCAACTGTCGGAAATTACCGGGATTCCGCAGGCTGACATCAGCAGGTTGGAGAACGGAAATGCCAATCCTTCCCTGAGAACACTTCAGAGACTGGCGGAGGGAATGGGGATGAAACTGAAGTTGGAATTTGTGCCTGCAAACCGCTGAAAGTTGAAGGACAGAAATATGCCGAAGCGGGCGGATCCGATGGATCCGCCCGCTTCGGTTTGGTTCCCGCTTTCCGTCAGTTGCCGCAGCAGTTGCAGAGCAGAATGCAGGCGAGGATGATGAGCCAGATCCAGTTGTTGTCAAAAAGCTGACAAATGCAGTTGCCGTTCATAATATTACCCTACCTTTTCGAGATTCGGAAGGGACGGAGCGAGCCTGTGCGGCACGTCTGCCGTCGCCGCCGTTCCGCCCTCCTGCTATCATAGTATGTCGGACGGAGAGATGTGTGCGGGGATTCTGTCGGATTTTGCGGAAATGAATCTTTGCAAGTTTAATTACGCTGAAAAATGACGGTTCGGAGGCACTTTTCCATCTGATTTGCAGGATTTCGGAATGCGAATTGCAAGTGAACTGAGCGGCTTTGTGTGAAACAACTAAAAAGTTTGTGAAAATTTACGGAAATTATGGGTAAGAATCCGATTGACAAAACCCGAAAAAAAAGGTACAATATAAGAAAATCAGGAAAGGCGGACGGAATCATGCAAACAGGCTGTCGCACAAACGGATACGCAACACCGTGTGAAACGGCTTTTTCCGCTCGCGCTTGCCGCCATGCCGTATATGGAATTTCGGACACTGCTGTCGCAGTGTCTGTTTTTGTTTTGCTGTGCCTGTGCGCGGTAGCCGTAGCGGTTGTAGCAGACCTGATTGTACTTGCGATTGCGGGCGTAGGGATTCTTGTACTTGTACTTGCTTTGATTGTACGAATTAGCAAGGAACGAAACCGATTGACCGAACGGAAAAAGCATTGCGCCATGCCGTAACAGTTTGCGGCGGGCAGAGAGCAGCTTTCCGAACGGGAGGGCTGCTTTTCCTTTTGGTTCTTCGCCGTTAGGTACCGACGGCATGAACATAGATACTTCCAAAAGAAAAGAGAGGAAACAGACATGAAAAAAGTTGGGAAGTTTTTGGCGGTAGCACTGGCGGCAGTCATGTGCGTGGCAGGCTTTGCATCCTGCAAGAAGAGTGGGGAAAAGACCTACAAAATCGGGATGTCGGGTCCTCTGACCGGAGGCGCATCGCTTTACGGCAAGGCAGTACAGAATGCCGCAAAGTTGGCAATTGAGGAAATTAACGCGGCGGGTGGTCTGAACGGTGTCAAATTTGAATTGGTGGCTTTGGACGATGAACATGACCCTACCAAGGTTAGCACGAACTTTGCAACCATGATGGATAAAGGAGTCCATGTTTCGCTCGGTTGCGTGACGACAAAGCCGGCACTGGAGTTCAAGGAGATGGCGAAAGAAGAGAATTTGTTCTTCCTGACGCCCTCCGCATCGGGAGATGCGGTTCCGGACGGCAAGACCGGCTTCCAGATGTGCTTTGCGGACAGCAATCAGGGAAAAGTTGCCGCAGTGGACTATGTAAACAAGGAATTCAAGGGACAGACGATTGGTGTGCTGTATCGCAGTGACGACGCTTATTCCACCGGCATTTTCAATCAGTTCAAGGCAAATCTTGATTCGAGCATTACCCTGATTGAAACCTCCTTTACCGGAGATAAGCCGGCGAGCATGGAATCGCAGATTTCGAAACTGACCGGTTGTAAGTTTATCTTCCTGCCAATCTACTATGACCCCGCAATCCTGTTCATGACGCAGGCGAAAGGGCATATTGCGGATGACGCCATCTATTACGGTTGCGACGGTCTGGACGGCATCGATTCGGCGAAAGGCTTTGACATCAACAAAATTCCGCAGGAGGTTTCCATGCTCTCGCACTTCAATTCAAAAGCAACCGAGGGCAAGGCAAAGGAATTCATCGATAAATATACCGAAAAGTACGACAAGGAAACGCTGAACCAGTTCGGCGCATCGGCTTACGACAGCGTTTACGCAATCTACGAGGCGATGAAAGCGGCGGGAGACAAAATCAACGTTGACATGAGCGCATCGGAAATCTGTGACGTTCTGAGCGCGGAATTCACGGGCGATTTTACTTTCTCCGGCGTCACCGGTACGAATATCAAGTGGAACAGTCAGGGCTTTGTTGAAAAGCAGGCGGTTCGTTACACCATTAAGGAAGCGGATAAGAAATAATCCGCGAGTCCTCTCCCTGCGGACAGGTCGCAGGGAGAGGAAAATGACTGACAGAGGAGAAAAGAATGAAATTTATCGGTATTCTGATTAGCGGTCTGAGCCTTGGCGGGATATACGCCATGATTGCACTCGGGTACACCATGGTATACGGGATTGCAAAAATGCTCAACTTCGCGCACGGAGACATCATCATGGTGGGCGGATACACCATCTTTGTGTTTATGAATCTGACGGGAAATCCGTGGGCGGCAATCATCGCGGCGGTTGTGTTCTGCGTCCTGCTCGGCTTTACGATTGAAAAGGTCGCATACAAGCCGTTGCGGGGCGCGTCCCCTTTGGCGGTCTTGATTACGGCAATCGGGGTCAGTTATTTCCTGCAGAGTCTGGCGCAGATTATTTTCGGCACCGCATCCAAAACGGTCAATATTGCGGCGCTCGGGGTTCTGCGTTGGGGGGATTTGACGGTGGAGGTTTCGTCTCTCGTAACGCTTGGGTGTACGGTCGTTATTATGATTGGGCTGAACCTGTTCATCAAGTTTACCAAGACAGGTCGCGCCATGCTGGCAACTTCGGAGGATCGCGGTGCCGCACAACTGATGGGCGTGAACGTCAACGGTATTATTTCGGTGACCTTCATCATCGGCTCGGCACTTGCGGCGCTTGCGGGGCTGTTCTATCTGCTCAAAGCACCGAGCATCAACAGCACGTTCGGCTCGCTCCCCGGCATCAAGGCGTTTACCGCGGCGGTCATCGGCGGTATCGGATCCATCCCGGGTGCCATGCTCGGCGGCATCCTGCTCGGCGTGGTGGAATGTGCCTGCAACAGCGTTACGGTGATTGCACCGTATACCGATGCCATTGAGTTTGCCATTCTGATTGTGATTCTGCTGGTCCGTCCGACCGGCTTCCTTGGCAAGAAACGGAGGGAAAAGGTATGACGGAGCAGATTCAGAAACGTGGACATAAAATCAAGTGGAAGTATTATGTCAATTATATGGTGATTGCGGTCCTGACGGTTGTCTGCGGAATCCTTTCCGCAACCGGCGTTTTGGGACGCGGAGCGCAGACACTTCTGGAGCAGATTGGCATCAGCATCATTCTTGCCGTATCGCTTTCACTGGTGGTTGGCTTTTTGGGGGAACTCAGCCTTGGGCACGCCGGCTTCATGTGCGTCGGTGCGTACCTTGGCGGAAAAGTTTCCGCATTGCTTGCTCCCGTAATGGGGGGGAACAATAGCATTCCGGCATTCCTGATTTCCGTTTTGGTCGGTGCGGCGGCAGCGGCGGTGTGCGGCTTGCTGATTGGGATTCCCGCACTCCGGCTCAAAGGGGACTATCTTGCCATTGTGACGCTTGCATTCGGTGAGATTGTCCGGTCGATATTTCTGAATACAAGCGACAAAAGTTTCGGCGGTGCGCTCGGTATGGCAACGCCGCGATTTGACCGCAAATATTTGTTTATCATAGGATTTGTACTGGTCCTTTTGACCCTTGTCGTCGTTCAGAATCTCATCAGAAGCCGTCACGGGCGCGCGATTACGGCAATCCGTGACAGCGAGATTGCGGCGCGCGCAACCGGCATCAATGTAACCAAGTATAAATTGCTTGCTTTTATAGTGTCGGCAACGTTCGCGGGTATCGCTGGGGTGCTTTACAGTTACTGCAACTTCCGCGTGGACAGTGCGAATTTTGATTACAACTATTCCATCGAGATTCTGGTTATGGTGGTGCTTGGCGGCATGGGGAGCATTAACGGCTCCATCATTGCGGCAACGTTGATTACGTTCCTGAACCTGCGGTTACAGACCGTTCTGACGGGCAACCTTTCGGTGTTGAAGAACATCGTCTACGCGCTCGTGCTGATTCTGATTGTCATCTACAACAACGCGCCCGCGCTCAAGGGCTTCCGCGAGAAGTACAATCTGCGGCGGCTGATCGATAAACTGTTCCGCCACCGCAAAGACCCTGCGTTCGTGCGCGAGGACGAGGCAAGTTGGGAGCGGATTCCGACGAAGATCGAAATGGATGAACTTCTGTCGGTCGACCTGCGCCCGGGCGAGTACCCCGAGGGAGAAATCCCCGAAAAGCCCGACAAACCGTCGGATGGAAAGGAGTCCCGATAATGGCAGAGTATATTTTGGAAACGCGCGGACTGGGAATCTCCTTTGGCGGTCTGAAAGCGGCGCAGGACGTGAATCTGCGCGTGAAGAAGCAGGAGATTTACGGCTTGATCGGTCCGAACGGCGCGGGCAAGACGACGGTGTTCAATATGCTGACGGGGGTCTACAAGCCGACGGCGGGGGAGATCTTTCTGGACGGAGTCCGCATTGACGGAATGGGGCAGGAGAAGATCAACCGCCTTGGCATTGCGCGGACGTTTCAGAACATCCGTCTGTTCAACAACATGACGGTGGTGCGGAACGTGATGGTGGGACTGCACAACAAGGAAGCCTACAACACGAATTTTGCCGAGACGGTTTTGCGGCTTCCGCGCCATTTCCGCGTGGAGAAGGAGATGCGCGAGGAGGCGAAGTCGCTGTTGCGCATTTTCGGTCTGGAGGACGTGCGCAACGAGTTGGCGGCGAATCTGCCCTACGGCAAGCAGCGGAAGCTGGAGATTGCGCGCGCGCTTGCAACCGGACCGAAGCTGCTCCTCCTTGACGAGCCTGCGGCGGGGATGAACCCGCACGAGACCGAGGAGTTGACCGAGACGATCCGGCAGGTGCGGGATCGGTTCGGGATGACGATTCTGCTGATCGAGCACGACATGAGTCTGGTATCGGGCATTTGCGACGAGTTGACGGTGCTGAATTTCGGCACGACGTTGGCGCAGGGGGCAACTGTCGAGGTACTGAAGAACCCCGAAGTCGTGAAGGCTTATCTGGGTGACTGAGAAAGGAGACGCGACATGGCAATGTTGGAGGTACGGGATCTGGAGGTCAGCTACGGGCTGATCCGTGCGATCCGGGGAGTTTCCTTTGCGGTCAACGAGGGCGAGATCGTGGCGCTGATCGGTGCGAACGGTGCGGGCAAGACGACGATCATGCACGCGGTGGCGGGCTTGATTCCGAAGCGCGCGGGGCAGGTATCGTTTCTCGGAAACGACATCACGAACACCCCGGCATACAAATTAGTTCCGATGGGGATGGCGCAAGTGCCCGAGGGGCGGCGGATTTTTCAGGAGTTGACGGTTGAAGAGAATCTGCGTCTGGGTGCGTACACGCGGAAGGACAAGAAGGAGATTGACGAGACGTTGGAGCGGTTATACGGGCGGTTTGCGATTCTGCGCGAGCGGTCGGGGCAGGTTGCGGGGACGCTTTCGGGCGGCGAGCAACAGATGCTTGCGATGTCGCGGGCGCTGATGTCGCATCCGAAGTTATTGCTTCTGGACGAGCCGAGCATGGGGCTATCTCCGCTCTATGTAAGCACGATTTTTGAGATGATTGAGCAGATCAACCGCGAGGGGACGACAATTCTTCTTGTGGAGCAAAACGCGAAGAAGGCGCTCTCGATTGCAAACCGCGCCTACGTTCTGGAGACCGGCGAAATCACGAAGTCCGGCTCCGGAATCGCGCTCCTCCACGACGATGCTGTGCGGAAAGCGTACTTGGGAGGGTGAGGAAGACCTTGGAGGCGCAGGAGACCCTCTTTCGGAGAGGGTCTCCTACCCTCCAAACCTCCCTGACCTCCCGAGAACTTCCCCCCAGAACCCCGCCGTTTCATGAGCGAAAATTCGGTTCGCTTTTTTTGGCGGCGGGGTTCTGGGGGGAAGTGTTTGGAGGATTGGGAGGTGCGAAGTTGGTATATAGTGCGGCTATCGCGCACTATTTGTGGATGTTGGACTGAATGAGTTAGGAGGAAAAGATGGGGATTAAGAGTTTAAGAGACTGTTTTCATAAGCAATAGATTAGTCCGGCAAGGCACGAAAGAATTA